>NZ_JBFRPB010000039.1:0-72957 GCF_041471785.1 Vibrio sp. 10N.261.51.C6
GAGGCGGCATTATAGAGATGCCGCTCATATTGGCAAGCAATAAATGCGTTTTTTATTAAAAAAAGAGGTTAAGCGAAGACATTTCAACCAAGGGCTTATTTATACCACTTTCACCCCAAGTTTCAAACAAATTACCCACAACGACCTGTGGATAACCACTCTCCACTATCAAAAAAGTAAGATAAACGAGCCCTAGGGTTTAGATACTCTCGAACTTGTTCAGGTAATTTGCTTGGATGAACGGCATTAACGATTTTGATCTCTTTAATAAAGAGGTCAATGATCGGAGCTTGGGTTCTTGGCACGCTAGGATCATAGATAAGTACATTTGGATAAAGCATATGTTTAGCGTTAACGGATATCACAATCCCAATCGAGTCATTTGAAAGCTGTACTACAGTTCCTGGTGGATAGACTCCCATGAACTTAACTAACAGCCCCAAGTTATCTTGGCTATATAGATGCTTGCAGCTCTTATATAGGTGGGACAGTGCCAAATACGGGATCATTTGTTGAGATTGCGTTTTACCATGGCAAAGGTTATCAAATGCATTAGCCACGGCGACTATCTTGGCAAATTCATCAATCTCATGTTCTTTTAAGCCCTCGGGGTAGCCAGAACCATCATTCATCTCATGATGTTGAGCGATCACCTTTTTAGCACTTTCAGGAAAGTCATCAATTGCCGATACAATATCCGCACCGTATTTAGTATGAAGCTTCAGGTAGTTCTCTTCTGGCACCGTTAGTGCACTCTGCTTTCTTAGTATCGCGACTGGTATTTTGATCTTGCCTACATCGTGAAACAACGCTGCGAATGAGAGGTCTTTCAATTGCTGTGTGTTATAGCCTTTGGCCTTTCCTATCATCAGTGCAACAACCGAAACATTTAGAGTATGAAAGTAAATATCTTCGAAATCTGCTTTAGCATTCATAAGGTGCAAGGTGACGTTATCATCGCTCACTAGAGTTTCAACGATATCATCAACAAGAGCCTTAACCTCCCCTACCGCATCTAAAGGTCTGTTACGGATCTTGGTCATCACAGATCGCATTCGAGCAAGCGAACGTTCAAACTCTCTCTCACAATGACTCACCCTGCGGCGGTAAGAGCTAAGGGTTTCGATACGCTCATGCTTATCTTTCCACATTCTTTCCGTTTCAAGGCTTACCTGTGAATCAATATCGACTTCTTGTTCACCTACGTGATTAACAGGTAAAGGTGAGGTATCACTTTGACTCAGGTTTATATAGACGTGCTTAATCCCAAGATGTCGAATTACTTTTACTTGAGCGTCATCTTTGATTTTAAAGCTGTTGAATAAAAATGGGTGTTCATTCCATTTTACGGGGAGTCGTATATGCAGACCGGGCTGAATGCGATCTACGGTAATCTTTATGCTGCCCATTTTTATATATAATATTGATGATTAATCTCTATTTATAATTCTAATAAAACCAAGCAGCAATTTCACTATCCAATTTCACAGGCTCAACTTAAAGAGTCGCAGTGCACCATCCAGCGTATACCGAATTTATCTTCTACTTTGCCAAATCGAGCCCCCCAAAAAGTATCTGCGAGTGGAGTCATTATCCGCCCTCCCTTCTTGAGCTTTTCAAAGATTTGTTCTTGAGTCGCGGTATCTTCAGTCACAAGAGAGAGAGCGAGATTGTTGCCTTCAAGTTCTTTTGCCTTAACACCATCAGACATCATCAGCTTCATACCAAACGCTTCGAACTCAGCATGCATAACCCAATCAGGTTGAGCGCCCTCGATTACCTGTGGTGCATCACTAAAAAGCTGCTTAGATAAAACCACACCACCAAAACACTTGTGATAAAAATCCAACGCTTCATTACAACGACCATCAAAAAACAAGTAAGGGGTTACTGTCAGCATATCTATCTCCTCTGTTAGTCCTTTAAACATAGACAATAGAAAAGAGAATGACAGGTAACATCATGATTTAAGATAATTAATTCATTATCAGATCGAATAGCGAAGGGAAATTATGAGATTTAGGAGTGAAACATCAAGATCTGTCTGATTGAAGAGCAACTGCAACGACACGCCGGATTTCAAATTCACATACGTCCAAAACATAGAAAGGTCGCTATAAAAGCGACCTTTCTATGTTTGGTACCGATAGGCGGACTGATTGGACAGGCATTCTTGCCGCCACCGTGAAGGCAATGCTTCCTATACCCCAGATACAACAAAGCCCCGATTTTCATCTAGGCTTTGTCATTTAAATATGGTGCCGGTAGGTGACTTGACTGGGCTTGCATCCAAGCCGACACGCTGGATTTAAAATTCACAAACGCCCAAAACGACGAAAGGTCGCTATAAAAGCGACCTTTCTATGTTTGGTACCGGTAGGCGGACTGATTGGACAGGCATTCCTGCCGCCACCGCGAAGGCAACGCTTCCTATATCCCAGATACAACAAAGCCCCGACTTTCGTCGAGGCTTTGTCATTTAAATATGGTACCGGTAGGCGGACTTGAACCGCCACGCCCGAAGGCAACGGATTTTGAATCCGTCGTGTATACCAATTTCACCATACCGGCATTATCTTGGGGCATTGCCCTTTCGATGTTTGGCATTATACGTATGCGAACTGATGTGGCAAGTATAAAAACTTGAATTCATGTGTGTTTGCCGATAATTTCGCCACTAAGTCATAAGCTGTGCGTCATGTCTCTTTTCAGGCTAAGCCTTAAACTATATTCTGACGCCTCAATTTTTAAAGAAGTAATAACACATGACATCAACAAATACTCTGCCACCAGCAGGAGTCATGCGCCGATTTGGTGCCTTGTTCTACGACGCTCTGATCGTAATCGCTATTGAAATGTTGGCGGCTGGCGTCATTGTCGCTCTACTGCACGCGCTCATGGCTCTCGGCATTTTTAACCACAGCGGTTATGCCGATGTTAGTGACTTCTTAACCAACCATCCGATTTGGAGCCCTGCATATACCTTTTACTTAGTCGCCGTTTGGGTATATTTCTTCGTGTTCTTCTGGACTAGAGCTGGTCAAACTCTCGGCATGAGAGCTTGGAAGCTGCGCGTTCAAAACAAAGATGGCTCAGCGATCACAGTAACTCAGGCGCTGATTCGTTTAGGTACTTCAGGTTTTGGACTGGCAAACCTATGTGTTCCATTCGATCCTGAAAAACGTGGCTTTCACGATATCTGGGCAAAGACCGAAGTCGTTGTGTTACCACAAGCACGATAATGTGATTTAAGTTAGCTCCAATCAAGATCAAAAAAGGAAGGCGTTATGCCTTCCTTTTTACTATTTACAGTTTCCGCCTCAAGAGCATGATGGCAATTCCAAGGAACACCACGCTCGGGGCTATTGCGCCAAAGGCGGGTGGTATTTGATAAACCAAACTCACTGGGCCAAAGAACTCACTGGATATATAGAAGGTAAAGCCAGCAATAACACCTGACAAAATCCTCGCACCCATGGTCACACTACGCAAAGGACCAAAGATAAACGACAGTGCCATCAACATCATAACCGCGATCGAAATTGGCTGGGTTATCTTTCTCCACAGCGCCAATTCATAGCGTGATGCATCTTGCTCTGACGCCTTCAGATAAGAAACATAATCATACAACCCACTTAACGATAGCTCTTCTGGTTTAACCGTTACTATCGCCAACTTATCTGGAGCTAATGACGTTTCCCAAGAGTAAGTCGGTAAACTTTCTTTAGTAATTTGAAGTTCGTTTTCAAAAGACGTGATCTCTACATCCTTCATCGTCCACACGTTGTCTCCAACGTAATCAACTTCGTCAGAATAAATAGCGGTTTTAAGTGCCTTGTTTTCATCAAAGCGCCACATGTTCATTCCATATAGCTTCTGGTCATCGATTTTGACAATGAAGATGAAGTCATTGGCATCACGAGCCCAGACACCACTTTGCGTCGAAATAATATTACCACCAGCAATCGAGATAGTTCTTAAATCACGAGCCATTTTCTGCGCTTGCGGTGCTCCCCATTGACCAAGCAATGTCACCACGATCATCAGTGGAATAGCTGTTTTAAGTACTGATAGGCCGATATCTAACTTAGAGAAACCAGCTGCCTGCATAACGACAAGCTCAGAACTTGCAGCAAGCATACCAAGCCCTATCAATGCGCCAAGCAATGCAGCCATTGGAAAGAACATTTCGATATCACGAGGGATACTCAATAAAACGAAATACAGCGCTTGTAATAGATCGTATGTACCACGGCCAACTTTTCTTAGCTGTTCTACATATTTGATGATCCCAGAGAGACCAACAAACGTCACCAATACCAGTGACGTCGTTGCGATGATGGTTCTGCCTATATATAAATCGAGAATCTTAAACACGGCTTAAGCCAACCTCTTATTCTTGAATTTTTCTTTCAAACGCCTTACTGGCACGCTATCCATAAAGTTGGCACCAATCGCGACAAATAACAATAACGCATTGATTGGCCACATGCCGATTACCGCAGGAATGCTCCCCTCTTCGATTGAAGACTTGGTTGCACTGATTGCTAAGAAATAGGTGAGATAAATCAGTATTGCTGGGCCGATTTTCGCAAAACGACCTTGTCGAGGGTTTACCGCAGACAGTGGCACGACAAGCATGGTCAACAATGGAATACAAAGTACCAAAGAAATACGCCACTGCAACTCTGCTTTCGCACTATTATTTGAGTTACCAATCAGTTCAAGCGTAGGGATCGCTTCCCAGTCTCGACCTTTCTTCTCAACTTCACGCTGACCAATCAGGCCTTCGTATTCTTCAAAGTGCGTCACCCTGTAGTCGAGGCGAGTCGGAATGCCTTCATGACGAGTACCATCGTACATTACGATCACTTGGCGACCATCACTGAGCTCTTTTACATCACCTGACTTCGAGAACATCACACTTGGCAGTACAGAATCACGCGGACGCATTTGAGCTACGAACACGTTTTCTAACTTATTACCGTCGATATCATCAATAAACACGACAGAAGAGCCATCCGGCGTACCTTCAAACTTACCTTTTGGTAGCAAATCAACGCTGTTCTCTGCAGCTACTTCTTCATACATTTGTTCAACTTTGTCTTGTGACCAAGGAGATAACCAAAATGAGTTAAAGGCTGCAACAGATGCCGTAATTAAAGCGAGGTAAAGCGCAGATTGGATCAGGAATTTATTACCGATACCGGTGGCGTTCATGACCACTATTTCACTTTCAGCGTAAAGGCGGCCAAAAGTAAGCAAAATACCAATATAGATACTGAGTGGAAGCATCAATAGGCCCATCGCTGGCATATTTAAGCCAACAATCGACAATATAAGACTCGCAGGGATATCACCATCAGAGGCATCCGCTAAAACACTGATGAATTTTTGGCTGAGAAACACGAGAAAGAGAACAAAAAAGATCGCAAATTGGCTCTTGATTGTCTCGCGGATCAAATATCTAACAATAATCACGCTCAAATTACCTATACAAAACTTGTTTTTTTGATTGAATCACTATAATTTCCCGTTGAACCTTTTATTTTTTTAAATTTTTAGCTAAGTGTTAGCGTTCTTCTTTAAGGTTAGTTCCATTATAGGATCCAACAAGTAAGAACCCATTATCTAACATTTAGTTCGATTTGTCTTCAGGATGTAGGAGTACGCATGGAGTTCAGTGTAAAAAGTGGCAGCCCAGAGAAACAGCGCAGCGCATGTATCGTTGTCGGTGTATTCGAACCGCGCCGCCTTTCTCCAGTAGCCGAGCAATTAGATAAGATTAGCGATGGCTACATTAGTTCACTGCTTCGTCGCGGTGATCTAGAGGGTAAACCTGGCCAGATGCTACTACTGCATCAAGTACCTGGTGTACTTTCAGAACGTGTTCTACTGGTAGGCTGTGGTAAAGAACGTGAGCTAGGCGAGCGTCAATACAAAGAAATTATCCAAAAAACCATCAGTACACTAAACGAAACAGGTTCTATGGAAGCTGTATGTTTCCTTACAGAACTTCACGTTAAAGGTCGCGACACTTATTGGAAAGTTCGCCAAGCGGTAGAAGCGACTAAAGATGGTCTTTACACATTTGACCAATTCAAGAGCAACAAGCCAGAGACTCGTCGCCCACTACGTAAATTGGTATTCAATGTACCAACACGTCGCGAATTGAGCCTTGGTGAGAAAGCTATTTCTCATGGCCTTGCTATTGCTTCAGGTGTGAAAGCATCGAAAGATCTAGGCAATATGCCACCGAACATCGCAAACCCTGCTTACCTTGCATCTCAAGCTCGTCGCCTAGCTGACGATTATGAAACTGTGAAGACTAAGATCATTGGCGAAGAAGAGATGGAAAAACTGGGTATGACATCATACCTAGCAGTTGGCCGTGGCTCTAAAAATGAATCGATGATGTCTATCATGGAATACAAAGGCGCTCCGGATCCAGATGCGAAGCCGATTGTATTAGTAGGTAAAGGTCTGACTTTCGATTCAGGCGGTATCTCGCTTAAGCCTGGTGAAGGCATGGATGAGATGAAGTACGACATGTGTGGTGCGGCGTCTGTATTCGGTACAATGAAAGCACTGGCTAAGCTGAACCTGCCTATTAACGTGGTTGGTATCCTAGCCGGTTGTGAAAACATGCCGGGCAGCAATGCTTACCGTCCAGGTGATATCCTAACGACAATGTCAGGCCAAACGGTTGAAGTACTCAACACTGATGCTGAAGGTCGCTTGGTTCTATGTGATGCTCTAACTTACGTTGAGCGTTTTGAACCTGACTGTGTTGTCGATGTTGCTACGCTAACTGGCGCATGTGTTATCGCTCTAGGTCACCACATCAGTGGCGTTCTATCGAACCACAACCCACTTTCTCACGAACTTGTTAATGCTTCAGAGCAAGCAAGTGACCGTGCATGGCGTCTACCAATGGCAGACGAGTACCATGAGCAGCTAAACAGCCCATTCGCTGATATGGCGAACATCGGTGGCCGTCCTGGCGGCACAATCACTGCTGGTTGTTTCCTGTCTAAATTCACTAAGAAGTACCACTGGGCACACATCGACAGTGCTGGTACAGCTTGGAAGTCAGGCGCAGCGAAAGGCTCGACAGGTCGTCCTGTCTCAATGCTAGTCCAATTCTTATTGAACCGCAGCGGCCAAGAGACTGAAGAGCAATCTTCAAAATAATAAAAAGGGCCTACGGGCCCTTTTTTAATAAGCGCTATTTGTTAGACCCTGTTAACCAAGTAACATTGATATCCACGATTTTCAGTTCGAGTATTAAGTATGCAGACTGCTACATTTTACATTGTGCCTTCAGACAGCCCGCAAGCCAGCGAAGATGGTTTTGCTCACTATGTGCTGTTTCTTGCTCAGCACTTTGCAAAACAAGGCGCTAAACTTTATCTCAACTGTAATGACAAAGAGCATGCCGAGCGTATTGCTGAAGTTTTCTGGCAAGTCGAACCCTGTGATTTTATTGCGCACAACTTGGTTGGCGAAGGCCCGAAGTATTCAACCAACATCGAAATTGGCTATCAAGGCGTAAAACATAATTGGAATCGTCAGCTCGTAATTAATCTGGCCGATAATCATACAACCTTTGCGAACGCCTTTGCTCAGGTGATAGACTTCGTCCCTTGCGAAGAAAAAGCTAAGCAACTCGCTCGAGAAAGGTATAAAATTTACCGTCAAGCTAGATATCAGCTACAAACTATCGAGATTCAACATCCATAGTCAAACCTCATAGTTAAAGCTATCTTTGGATTTAGATTCAAGAAGCTTCACTTATGAAGTTTGACCACGATTAACCATTCACAGTATCCGTTTAAGAGCACTATGGAAAAGACATACAACCCAACATCAATCGAACAAGCTCTGTATAAGACTTGGGAAGAGAAAGGCTACTTTAAGCCACACGGTGACACATCAAAAGAAGCTTACAGCATCATGATCCCGCCACCGAACGTCACTGGCAGCCTACACATGGGTCACGCGTTCCAAGATACGATCATGGATACGCTTATCCGTGCTCAACGTATGAAAGGCAAAAACACGCTTTGGCAAGTGGGTACTGACCACGCTGGTATCGCAACTCAAATGGTTGTTGAGCGTAAGATTGCTGCCGAAGAAGGCAAAACAAAACACGACTACGGCCGTGAAGCTTTCATCGACAAGATCTGGGAATGGAAAGGCGAATCAGGTGGCACGATCACTCAACAACTTCGTCGTCTTGGTGCATCTGTAGATTGGGATCGTGAACGATTCACTATGGATGACGGCCTATCGGCTGCGACTCAAGAAGTGTTTGTTCGTCTATACGAAGAAGACCTAATCTACCGTGGTAAACGTCTAGTAAACTGGGATCCTAAACTGCACACTGCAATCTCGGATCTTGAAGTTGAAAACAAAGACAAAAAAGGTTTCATGTGGCACTTCCGCTACCCGCTAGCGAACGGTGTTAAAACGGCAGATGGTAAAGACTACATCGTTGTTGCGACTACTCGTCCTGAAACCATGCTTGGCGATACTGGTGTTGCTGTTAACCCAGAAGATCCTCGTTACAAAGATCTTATCGGCAAAGAAATCCTACTTCCTGTTGTAAACCGTCTTATCCCTATCGTAGGCGATGAGCACGCAGACATGGAAAAAGGCACGGGTTGTGTGAAGATCACTCCAGCTCATGACTTTAACGATTACGAAGTGGGTAAGCGCAACAACCTACCGATGATCAACATCCTAACGTTCAATGCTGATATCCGTGATGCTGCTGAAGTCTTCACGACTAACGGCGAAGAAAGCGATGTTTACTCAACAGGTATCCCTGCTAAGTACCAAGGTATGGAGCGTTTTGCTGCACGTAAAGCTATCGTTGCTGAATTCGATGAGCTTGGTCTTCTTGAAGAGATCAAAGATCACGACCTGACTGTCCCTTACGGCGACCGTGGTGGCGTGGTTATCGAACCAATGCTGACTGACCAATGGTACGTGCGCACAGCACCTCTTGCAGAACCTGCCGTTAAAGCGGTTGAAGATGGTCAAATCCAATTCGTACCTAAGCAGTACGAAAACATGTACTTCGCGTGGATGCGTGACGTGCAAGACTGGTGTATCTCTCGTCAACTTTGGTGGGGCCACCGTATCCCAGCATGGTACGACAACGATGGTAAAGTTTACGTAGGTCGCACTGAAGAAGAAGTTCGTGAAAAGAACAACCTAGCGCCTGTTGTTGTGCTTAAGCAAGACGACGACGTACTGGATACTTGGTTCTCTTCTGCACTTTGGACGTTCGGCACACAAGGCTGGCCTGAAGATACTGAAGCACTGAAAACATTCCACCCATCTGAAGTACTAGTATCTGGTTTTGATATTATCTTCTTCTGGGTTGCTCGTATGATCATGATGACCATGCACTTCGTGAAAGACGAAGATGGCAAGGCTCAAGTACCTTTCAAAACTGTTTACATGACGGGTCTTATCCGTGATGAAAACGGCGACAAGATGTCTAAGTCGAAAGGTAACGTACTTGACCCAATCGACATGATTGATGGCATCGGCCTTGAAGAGCTAGTAGAAAAGCGTTGTGGCAACATGATGCAACCTAAACTGGCTGCTAAGATCGAAAAAGCGACACGTAAGACTTTCGAAAACGGTATCGAACCCTACGGTACTGACGCACTGCGTTTCACTCTTGCTGCTATGGCTTCAACTGGCCGTGACATCAACTGGGACATGAAGCGTCTTGAAGGTTACCGTAACTTCTGTAACAAGCTATGGAACGCAAGCCGTTACGTACTAATGAACACAGAAGAGCACGACTGTGGCATGTCACTGTCTGTAGAAGACCGTGCAAACATGGAATTCTCTCTAGCCGATAAGTGGATTGAGTCTCAGTTTGAAGTTGCAGCGAAAGAGTTTAATGCTCACCTAGACAACTACCGTCTAGACATGGCAGCAAACACGCTTTACGAATTCATCTGGAACCAATTCTGTGACTGGTACTTAGAGCTAACTAAACCTGTTCTTTGGAAAGGTACTGAAGCTCAACAACAAGCGACTCGTTACACGCTTATCACGGTTCTTGAGAAGACTCTGCGTCTTGCTCACCCTGTTCTTCCTTACATCACTGAATCTATCTGGCAGAGCGTTAAGCCGCTAGTAGATGGTGTTGAAGGCGACACTATCATGACTCAAGCGCTTCCTCAGTTTAACGAAGAGAACTTCAACGCTGAGATCGTAGAAGATATCGAATGGGTTAAGACTTTCATCACTGCTATCCGTAACCTACGTGCGGAATACGACATTGCACCAAGCCAAGGCTTAGAAGTAATGATCAAGGTTGCTGATGAGAAAGATGCCGCTCGTATCGAAGCGAACAAGATCGTTCTTACTTCTCTAGCTAAGCTAGACGATATTAAAGTTCTAGCTGATGGTGAAGAGACTCCTGCTTGTGCAACTAAACTGGTTGGCAAATCTGAGTTGATGATCCCAATGGCGGGTCTTATCGACAAAGATGCAGAGCTTGCTCGTCTAGATAAAGAAGTCGCTAAGACTCACGGCGAGATTAAACGTATCGAAGGTAAGCTAGGTAACGAAGGTTTCGTTGCTAAAGCACCAGAAGCAGTTATCGCGAAAGAGCGAGAAAAGCTTGAAGGCTACAAGGAAACTCTTGTTAAGCTTGAAGAGCAAAAAGCGACAATCGCTGCGCTTTAAAACCGAGTGAACGAGAAGGCTTCAAACTTCTCGGTCTAAATAGAAAGGTTGGTCTTGGTGACCAGCCTTTTTTTATGTCCCTGATTCCAATATTCCAATGCTTCTCACTCTAGCCGCACTGATTGATAGGTTTCATCTATCAAATTAATCTCTACTTCCTATTATACTTAATGATAATAATTCTCAATAATAGACCTATCAAAACAACACAACGACTGAGTAATTATCATGAAAAAGACACTAACCTTTGCTGCATTACATTTTACTATCGCATTTAGTGTCGCTTATGTACTAACAGGCGACATCTTAATTGGTAGCTTAATCGCTATGATTGAGCCCTCTGTGAATACTGTTGCCTTCTATTTTCATGAAAAGGCGTGGGCTCAAGTTCCAGCTCTTAAAGCTCGCCAGTGGATGACCAAATTAAAAACAGCAAGCTTTGCTACCATCCACTTTAGTGTTGCCTTTACCGTTGTCTACTTGTTGACTGGAGATGCTTTCATAGGCGGCGTGATGGCTTTGCTAGAGCCAACTTTAAATACCGTTGCTTACTACTTCCACGAGAAAGTCTGGTTACGTAAATCAGGCGACCAAATGGCACAACAACAATTCTGTTTGCACCAACATGCTTAGTCACCATATATTGGGTCACATATTTAGTGACCCTTTCATAGGCAGATCATGGAACAAATTGCTGAGTTCACCCTTAGACCCATTACACCGCAAGACAACCCAAGCATCGCACAAATCATTCGCCAAGTTTCAGCTGAGCATGGACTCACAGAAGATAAAGGTTATGGCGTAGCCGACCCAACACTCGATGATATGTACTCTGTCTATAGCCAAGCGAATGCAATGTACTGGGTTATCGAACACAACGGAAAGATCGTCGGAGGCGGTGGCTTTGCCCCTCTAGCAGGTAAACCCAATGTGTGTGAGCTACAAAAGATGTACTTCTTACCGCAAACTAGAGGGCATGGCCTAGCCAAGCGAATTGTCGCTTTGAGCTTAAAGCAAGCCAAGCAACTTGGGTATCAACACATGTATTTAGAAACGACGAAGTGCTTGGGTGCTGCGGTCAAACTCTATGAGAAGCTTGGGTTTGAGCATCTTGAGTCAGCTTGGGGAGAAACAGGCCACGACGCTTGTGAGGTTGTCATGGCCAAGTCGTTATAAGCAGAATGCGCCGCTATAGCGAAAGAAGATAACGCTAAAATATACGGAGTTAACGTAGAAAGTTACTGACGCAAGAAGTTGGGTTCAAGGCAACAAAAGAACTCTCTTCTTGCCCATCAAGTACCACTTCTAATGGGTATAGATACTTGGGGTTAGGATTCTCAATATCAAAAATGATAGGAGCTTCGACCTGGAACACGACGCCAGTATGTTCAGCGCGTACATCAATCGGCATCACGAGAGTCATACCATTAAACTTGATGGATGCCGATACTAACCCCGCCTTTAGCGTTTGATAGATAACATCCACTTTAAACTCACAGCCACCACCGTGGTGCCAGATCTGCTCTGTGACAACTTGCTCTAGCTTGACGTTTCGAACGAACTGCAGGTATGGCGCTTGCCAAATCCCGATGCGTGAATCAGATTTAGCGATAGCCTGTGAAGATACAGAGTCATCCATGTCTTCTTCAAGCAATAGGCTCTCCTCTTCTTCAAGGAAAAGGATCTCGAAACGGTTTCGGCCGGACTGCATATAAGGACGGATATCTTTACGGTATTCAGCTTGGCTACCATCACAATCAAAAACAGCCACACCATTAAGTCGAACTTCAGCAAAATAATCGACTCCAGCCATCACTAACTCAACAAATGGACACGCTAACATAGCGTCATCCACTTCGATGTCGTGCATCAGGTGCCACTCTTGCTCTGCAATTTGACTTTCACTCAAGCTATCAGGGAGCTTTGAGCTTAACGGAGCCGGAAAGGTGATGTCATCTTGTGGGATAGAGAGATCCGTCAGTGGCGAAATTTGCCAAAGACCATCGAGAAGCAACCGCATATCATTCCTTGAGCTAGATCAATTTTGACCGCATTATAATGAATGAATGCATATAAAGACATTTATTTTTCTGAGGGTAAAAAAATGCCAGCTCGAGGCTGGCATTTTTTAAAATTGGGAAAGAATTACTCTTCGCCTTCATCATCTTCGTCTGGGTAGATAGCATCTTCACCTTCGTAGTAAGTGCCCCAACCGTCGTAGATAATGTCAAACTTCTCTGCAAGGTTTACAAGCTTCTCAACTTGCTCATCAATCGCTTCTGCATTCAGAGTACATTGCATCGTTGCATCACAACAAAGTAGCTTATTGCCATCTTCGTCTTCTGTCTCTTCAGCTTCAAGCACTTCAAAGCCCATTTTGAATGCTTCAACAACCGCTTTCTCAAGCACATCGAAATCTTCAGCAAATAGGTGATGCTCGATATCGTATAGAGCTTCAGGATCGCTACCATCTTCAATTAATGCTGTAATGATGTCGCGAGTCTCTTCCTTTTGAAATTCAATTAATTCCGCTACTGATAGATATTCATCTTCGTGAGACATGTGTCTGCTCCAGAGTGTTGACTATGAAAAGATCAAATTTGATTGTCACGAAATATGGCACGGATCGTCCAGAAAAGCCACCCAGATCAGGCCTAGAAAGGTAAGTTTATCGCGAGATCGCAGCGCCAATATCAATTCAAAAGTGAAATCAAAATCACAGAAACAAATTTTCAACATTTTATTAACTGCGCCGTGTTTTAGCATTTCGTTTTTGTGGCCACTTTAGGGCTTATTGAATAAAACTTGCGTGATTAGTCACGTTAGGTGCATACGCTAAACCGCTTTTGGGGTGCATAAATCCTCAGCTTGTTATCAAAAAGTGCATAATAGTGAATAAAAAATCACGATTAATAAGCAAAATTCAATTCTAACAAGCCACGAATTGAGCATAGATCCTCAAAAACGTTGTTCCGTTCGATAGCCAGTTAGTTGGAATTTAATCTGTATAAACTTAAAAATCACAGGTTTTATGACCAATTATCACCCAAACACCTTGTATTAACTCAATCTACAAAACTTGCATATTACGGACAAGCTTGTCATAAATAGACGCTGGATTAATAGTAAGGATGCAAAATGAGTAAGCTGTACGTTGGCTCCGAAGTCGGTCAATTGAGACGAGTTCTCCTAAATAGACCTGAAAGAGCACTCACCCACCTCACCCCTTCAAACTGTCATGATCTTCTATTTGATGATGTACTTGCCGTTGAAGCCGCTGGTGAAGAACATGATGCCTTTGCAGAAACGCTGCGCAGCCAAGACGTAGAAGTACTACTGCTGCATGACCTGCTAGTAGAAACGCTTGCCGTATCTCAGGCTCGTGAGTGGTTGCTGAATACTCAAATCTCAGATTTCCGTTATGGGCCGACTTTCGCCCGTGACTTAAGAAACTACCTTGCTCAAATGGATAATGAGCATCTAGCAACGATCTTACTCGGTGGCTTGGCCTACTCTGAGCTTCCTATCAAATCATCATCGATGCTGCCTAAAATGCATCGACCACTCGATTTCGTTATCGAGCCACTGCCTAACCACCTATTTACGCGAGATACTTCTTGCTGGGTTTACGGTGGTGTATCGCTTAACCCAATGATGAAGCCTGCACGTCAACGTGAAACGAACCACCTGCGTGCTATCTACCGCTGGCACCCAGTGTTCGCAGGCCAAGATTTCATTAAGTACTTTGGTGACGAAGACCTTCACTACGACAACGCTAACATTGAAGGCGGTGACGTACTGGTTATCGGTAAAGGTGCGGTACTGGTTGGTATTTCAGAGCGTACGAAACCACAAGGTGTCGAAAACCTAGCGGCTAGCCTATTTAGATCAGGCCAAGCGAGCGAAGTGATTGCGATCGATCTACCAAAACACCGCTCTTGTATGCACCTTGATACGGTGATGACACACATGGATATCGACACGTTCTCTGTCTATCCAGAGATCGTTCGTAAAGACCTCGACACTTGGCGCTTAACGCCAAAAGAAAACGGCGAAATGCGTGTCGAGAAAGCTGAAAACTACCTGTCAGCGATTGAAGGCGCACTAGGCCTTGATCAACTGAAGATCATCACTACCGGCGGTGATAACTACGAAGCTGAGCGTGAACAGTGGAATGACGCTAACAACGTACTGACAGTGAAACCAGGTACCGTGATTGGTTATGAACGTAATGTTTACACCAATGAGAAATACGACAAAGCGGGTATCGAAGTTCTAACGATTCCTGGCAACGAGCTAGGCCGTGGTCGTGGCGGCGCGCGCTGTATGAGTTGCCCTATCGAAAGAGATGGTATCTAAGTCAAAGAGCTCAGTTAAACAGACTCAATAATCTTATCTAGGCCAGTATTCATTTACTGGCCTTTTTTATCAAATTAATAAAATAAATATTCACAAATATAGCATTTTTATGTTTAACTAAGTTCTTCATTGATTCTATATACGCAAGGAGCGAGAGATGGCCTTTAATCTTCGCAATCGTAACTTTCTAAAACTTCTCGACTTTACTCCTAAAGAGATTCAGTTTTTACTCGACCTGTCTGCTGACCTAAAAAAAGCTAAGTATGCAGGCACTGAGCAGAAGAAACTCAACGGCAAAAACATTGCTTTGATCTTCGAGAAAGCATCAACTCGAACACGATGTGCGTTTGAAGTGGCCGCCTTTGATCAAGGTGCTCAAGTCTCTTACCTTGGCCCTTCTGGTTCTCAGATTGGTCAAAAAGAATCAATGAAAGATACGGCGCGTGTATTGGGACGCATGTACGATGGCATTGAATATCGTGGCTTTGGCCAAAGTATCGTTGAAGACTTAGGCGCTTATGCGGGCGTGCCGGTTTGGAATGGTTTAACCGATGAGTTCCACCCTACTCAGATTTTGGCTGATTTCCTCACTATGCTTGAGCATGGTCGCGGAAAACATCTGCACCAAATCAGCTTTGCTTACCTAGGCGATGCACGCAATAACATGGGTAACTCTCTGTTAGTCGGAGCCGCGAAGATGGGCATGGATATTCGCCTTGTCGCGCCTAAAGCATTCTGGCCAGAAGAGCAGCTTGTTGAAGAGTGCCAAGCTATCGCGCAAAGCACAGGTGCCAACATCACGCTGACAGAAGACGTTGCTGAAGGTGTTCAAGGCTGTGATTTCCTTTATACCGATGTTTGGGTTTCAATGGGCGAGGCCCCTGAAGCTTGGGACGAACGTGTAGCGGTAATGAAACCATACCAAGTGAATATGGATGTCATTAAGCTCACTGGCAATCCTCAAGTGAAATTCATGCACTGCCTACCCGCTTTCCATAACAATGAAACCGTGATCGGCCAGCAAGTCGCAGATAAGTATGGAATGAACGGTTTAGAAGTTACTGATGAAGTCTTTGAATCGGATTACTCAATTGTGTTTGATGAAGCTGAGAATCGCATGCATACCATCAAAGCGGTGATGGTTGCGACACTGGGTCAATAGCGAATACTGAAAGTAAACAAAAGCTTGATGTAATCGCTTGCGCTCACAAATTGAAAGCGTATAATTCTCGGCAATTTGTCTGAGAGTAATGAAAATGACGCCAAGCAATGTTGTGATAAAACATAATGATATTGTGAAAACACATAGTAATATTGTGAAAACACCAAATATTGCTCGTAAGCTAAGATGCTTACCAGGCCGTCTATTCTGCTTTTCAGCACTTTTTTAAAGCCTCCCATTATGGGGGGCTTTTTTATGGCCAATACATTATTGTGGGGAAGAAGATCATGGCGAATTCGCTCTATCAAAAGCACATCATCTCAATTCCAGAGCTTTCTCGTGAAGAGCTAGAATTAATTGTTCAAACGGCAGGTCAGCTAAAGGCTGAGCCAAACCCAGAACTCATCAAGAACAAAGTTGTTGCCAGCTGCTTCTTCGAACCTTCTACGCGAACTCGTCTCTCTTTTGAAACTGCGATTCAACGCATCGGTGGTGATGTGATTGGTTTCGACAGTGGTGGTAACACTTCTTTGGCAAAGAAAGGCGAAACGCTAGCGGACTCGGTACAGGTTATCTCTTCATACGTTGACGCTTACGTGATGCGTCACCCTCAAGAAGGCGCAGCGCGTCTGGCTTCTGAGTTCTCAAACGGTGTACCTGTTATTAACGCAGGTGACGGCGCAAACCAACACCCAACACAAACGTTACTAGACCTATTCTCTATCGCTGAGACACAAGGCCGCCTCGACAACCTAAACGTTGCATTCGTTGGTGACCTTAAGTACGGCCGTACGGTTCACTCATTGACTCAAGCACTAGCGAAGTTCGACAACATCTGTTTCTACTTCGTGGCTCCAGAAGCTCTAGCGATGCCAGACTACATTTGCGAAGAGCTTGATGAAGCGGGCATCAAGTACCAACTATTGACGGACATGGAAGATGTGATTCCTGAGCTCGATGTCTTGTACATGACTCGAGTTCAAAAAGAGCGCTTCGATGAGTCAGAATACGCGCACATAAAATCCGCATACATCCTGACCGCTTCGATGCTGGAAAATGCACGCGATAACCTGAAGGTTCTGCACCCTCTTCCTCGCGTTGATGAAATTACTGTCGATGTCGATAAAACACCTTACGCTTACTACTTCCAGCAAGCAGAGAATGGTGTTTACGCCCGTGAAGCATTGCTAGCCCTTGTTCTTAACGAAACGCTGTAGAGGAGAGATATCATGTCTAAAGAGACTCAATTAAAAGTTGAAGCAATCAGAAACGGTACTGTTATCGACCATATCCCAGCCAATATCGGGATCAAGGTGCTAAAACTGTTCGACATGCACAACTCTCATCAGCGCGTGACGATTGGCCTGAATCTACCGTCTTCTGCACTGGGCGGAAAAGACCTGCTCAAGATTGAGAATGTGTTTATCACAGAAGAACAGGCGAGCAAGCTGGCACTTTATGCGCCTCATGCAACAGTGAACCAAATAGAAGATTACGAAGTAGTTAAGAAGCTACCACTAGAACTTCCTGAGCAAATCAACGATGTGTTCGAGTGTCCAAATACTAACTGTATTACTCACAATGAACCGGTTGAAAGCAGCTTTAAGATCTTTGAAAAGAAAGAAGATATTCGATTGAAGTGTAAGTATTGCGAAAAAGTCTTCTCTCGCGAGATCGTGACAGAAAGATAACGTCATACTGCAAAGAAGACCGAATGTAAAAACTATCAAATACCTCGCCTGTGCGGGGTATTTTGCGCTTTACCTATCCAAAGTTTGAAGGCACACTGAAAATTGATTTTTATCTAATAACTGATGGAATAAACCAATGACTAAAGTACTTCACACAGAATCTGCTCCAGCTGCAATCGGCCCATACGTACAAGGCGTTGACCTTGGCAACATGGTACTGACTTCTGGTCAAATCCCAGTAAATCCAGCAACTGGTGAAGTATCTGCTGATATCGCAGAGCAAGCTCGCCAATCTCTAGACAACGTTCAAGCGGTTGTTGAAGCTTCAGGCCTGACTGTAAAAGACATCGTAAAACTAACGGTATTCGTTAAAGACCTAAACGACTTCGGCACAGTAAACGAGGTTTACGGCAAATTCTTCGATGAGCACGGCGTTGCAAACTACCCTGCACGTTCATGTGTTGAAGTAGCTCGTCTACCAAAAGATGTAGGTATCGAGATCGAAGCTATTGCGGTTCGCAAATAGCTTTTAATCTCTAGATTAAACACCTTCGGATAAACGACTTAGCGTAATGCTGAGTGTTTATTAGATACAAAAAAGGTTGCCCAGTTGGCAACCTTTTTTATTGTTCATCGTTTCGCTTAGATAATTACTTTTTATTAAGCTCAACCACTTCTTTGTCTAACTCTTCAAGTTTCGCAGCCATCTGCTCACGAGCTAGGTTAGCCAGTTCACGAACATTAGACTTGTCGTAGCCTTCAGTGCTGATTGGTGGCAGCATTTCAACAATCACGTGACCATTGTTCCAACGGTTTAGCTTCACGCCACCGGTTGAGCTACACACGATAGGGATGATAGGCAAGCCAGCACCAATCGCAGCATGGAATGCACCTGTTTTGAATGGCAGCAGACCACGGCCACGAGAACGAGTGCCTTCAGGGAACATCCAAACTGAAACATCGCTCTCTTTTAGACTCGTCACGACCTGATCAATCGTACCTACCGCTTTGCTACGGTTAGCACGGTCAATTAGGATGTTACCCGTCAACCAGTAAAGCTGACCAAATAGAGGCATCCACACTAGGCTTTTCTTACCAACAGTTACCACTTTTGGCGTTACCGCTGATGAAATCGTGAATAGATCCCAGCTGTTTTGGTGGTTCGCCACATAAACATGTTGGCCGCGAGAGTAGGCATCTTCTGGGATGCGAAGCTCTAACTTCATGCCGAAGATCTTCGACATGCGACCGAAATAACGGCCAAAGGTAAATACGTGTTTCGGGTTGCGTGGACTTAATAGGCAGTAACCACAACCAAATACAAACATAAGAATCGCAAATATCGCCACTGCGAAAATACGTAATATTGCTATCATTTTGTTCCTCACCGACCGCCAAGTTGATTCATCTATTCGCGCAAAAATGAGCAATAGATTTACTCGCGGTAAATACAACTATAAAAAAGCCGAAACCAAGGTTCCGACTTTTATGTTTTCATCTTACTGATTCATGAATCCACTAACCTAGGTTAGTTCGACTCACTAAATCGTGTAATGTTTGCGCCTAAGGCTGACAATTTATCTTCAATCTTATCGTAGCCACGATCGATGTGATAAATACGGTCAACGATGGTTTCACCTTGAGCAATACAGCCAGCAATAACAAGGCTCGCAGATGCGCGAAGGTCCGTTGCCATTACTTGAGCGCCGCTCAGTTTTTCCGTTTCACCACAGATAGCCGTGTTACCTTCGATTTCCGCTTTTGCACCCATTCGCTGTAACTCAGGAATGTGCATAAAACGGTTTTCAAAGATAGTCTCAGTGATAACACCACTGCCCTTCGCCATCATGTTAAGCAGAGTAAACTGTGCTTGCATGTCGGTTGGGAAACCAGGGTGAGGTGCCGTTACGATTTTCACCGCTTTCAGTTCACGACCCGTCATATCAAGACTGATCCAGTCTTCGCCCGTTTCAACCTTCGCACCCGCTTCTTCAAGCTTCGCTAAGGCAGCTTCAAGAAGATGAGCGTTGGTGTTGCGACAAACCACTTTACCGCCAGAAACAGCAGCAGCAACCAGGAAAGTACCTGTTTCAATACGGTCAGCAACCACAGAGTGTTGGCCACCACCAAGACGTTCAACGCCTTCGATAGTAATCGTATCTGTACCTGCGCCAGAAATTTTAGCACCCAGTTTGTTTAGGAAGTCAGCCGTATCAACAATCTCAGGCTCACGCGCTGAGTTATCGAGTACTGTTGTTCCTTCCGCTAGCGTTGCTGCACACATGATAGTAATGGTGGCACCCACACTTACTTTATCCATCACGATGTGCGCGCCTTTCAGACGGCCATCAACACTTGCTTTCACATAACCATCTTCCAACTTAATGGTCGCACCTAGTTGCTCTAGGCCGTGGATATGCAGATCAACAGGTCGAGCACCAATTGCACAACCGCCTGGAAGTGACACTTGGCCTTCACCAAAACGAGCGACTAGAGGACCTAAAGCCCAGATAGAAGCACGCATTGTTTTCACTAAATCGTAAGGCGCACAAAATTCATTAATTTCGCTGCCATCAACATGAACACTACCATTACGCGATACTTTTGCGCCTAAACGCTTAAGCAGTTCCATCGTAGTATCGATGTCACGTAGGTGAGGAACGTTACTTACTTCCACTGGCTCTTCAGCAAGAATTGAAGCAAATAAGATAGGTAGCGCTGCATTTTTTGCGCCTGAGATCGTCACTTCACCGCTTAGCGGCTTATCCGATCCAATAACTCGAAACTTTTCCATCATAAACCTTAAAGTGACATCAGTTTCTTATCACGTTCCCACTCTTCCGGCGTGAAAGCCTTAATAGAAAGAGCATGGATGTCATTGCGTTGAATGTATTCCATTAGTGGGCCGTAGATTAGTTGCTGCTTCTTAACTCGATTCATGCCGTCAAAACATGGATCAACCGCAACAACTTCGTAATGACTGCCTTCCCCTTTCACGAAAATTTCCTGAAGGTTCAGTGCTTCTGCTAATAATTCTTGTACTTTTGTGCTGTCCACAAATAGCTCCTGCCTAATTTTTTATGTGTTCTGCCATCATTGGCTGGATATTGCTCAATTGGAACAACGTTCGTAATTGTTCTGGCACGAAACTGAGCATTATATGACAGTTTTGATTTTTTGCATGCTCTAATAAGTGAATTAGCATCACCATTCCTGCTGAATCGACTCGATTTATATGGCTAAGGTCAATTTCAACGCTCGATTCCGTCGTTTGCCACTTTTCCAATATACGCCAGATTGCAGGGACACTGTCTCGGTCTAAATCACCGAACAGTTGATACTCTTTAGAGCTTAGTGCTTGCCATTGAGAATGGCTCATTATTTGTTACTCTCAAAACGAATCGGTTGTGCGGCTAATTTCTCTAGTTCGTCTGCAACTTGTAAGATGCCTTCTTGACGAATCTTAGTATTCCACTCCGATTGCTTGCTCGACAACAAGCTAATACCTTCGGCAACCATATCAAATGCTTTCCACTCGCCAGATTTCTTGTCTTTGCGAAGCTTAAATTCAAGCTTAATGTTTGGTCGCGGCGTATCGATGATGTCGACCTTGATACTGGTAATGCGGCTATCCGCTTTGATTTTTGGTTCTGGACCAAATTCAATCGTCTGATCTGTGTATTGAGTCAGCACTTGGGCATAAGAAGAAACAAGGTATTTACGGAATGAATCGATAAACACGCCCACGTCTTTTCTATCCGCGCCTTTCAAGTTTGGTCCAAGTAACTTAAGAGCTGCATATTGTGCATTCACATAAGGCATCAACTCTTCTTCCACGATGACCTTCAATAACTCTGGATCTTGGTGGATGTTGTCTTGTTCACTCTTCAAACGCTCAAATGCCACTTCGGCAACTTGAGTCATCATCTGGTAAGGCTGAGTACGGTCAATCGATTCTGCAGCAAAGGCTTGGGTAGAAATAAGCAACGCCATTGCCGCCATAAACATTGATTTCAAGTAACCAATAGCTTTTAAATAACTAATAGTTTTCAACATTATCTTATTCCTTAGCTTCGCTGTCATTAGAACCACCAACGCTATACAGCACTTGGCCAATCAAATCTTCTAGTACCAATGCTGACTTAGTGTCTTCAATTGAATCACCATCGACCAACATCTCTTCATCATCAAAAATGAAGCCTGGAACCAGACTAATGTACTGCTCACCAATTAAGCCAGATGTTAAAATTTGAGCACTAGAGGTATCTGGAAATTGCGAGTACTTCCCGTCAATAGACAGTTCAACGACAGGAAGGTAGCTCTCGGTATCAAGCTCAATGCTTTTAACTCGTCCAACAACGACGCCACCCACTTTCACTGGAGAACGAACTTTTAGGCTGCCAATGTTGTCAAAGGTCGCTTTTAGATTGTAAGTATGGTTCGAACCTATGCCTTTTACGTCAGCGACTTGAAAGATCATGATTAAGATTGCGCAAATTCCGGCAATAACAAAGGTGCCGACCCATAATTCTAATTTTCGAGTTTGTTGCATGATTAATTCCCAAACATCAATGCGGTAAGAACAAAATCTAGCCCTAGTACCGCTAGAGAAGAGTGCACTACAGTGCGTGTGGTTGCCTGACTGATACCTTCTGAAGTCGGTACTGCGTCATAACCATTGAAAAGTGCGATCCAAGTTACGGTGATAGCGAAGACCATACATTTGATCATGCTGTTACCAATATCTCGGCCAAGTTCTACTGAAGACTGCATCGCAGACCAGAAACTGCCGTGATCAATGCCTTTCCAATCAACACCAACCAGTTGACCGCCCCAAATACCTACCGCCATAAAAATCATAGCAAGCAATGGCATTGAGATAAGCCCGGCCCAAAGACGTGGTGCAATAATGCGTTTAAGAGGGTCAACGGCCATCATCTCAAGGCTTGAGATCTGCTCTGTTGCCTTCATTAACCCAATCTCTGCCGTGAGTGCTGAACCGGCTCGACCTGCAAATAATAACGCAGTCACCACAGGCCCCAACTCACGCAACAGTGAAAGCGCGACCATTTGACCAAGGTTTCCCTCAGCGCCGTAGTCAATTAACACGACATAGCCCTGCAGGCTGAGCACCATGCCGATAAACAGACCCGAAACTAAAATAATAGCCAATGACTGAACGCCAACGCTATAAAGTTGTTTTACTAATAAGGGGAAGTTTTTTAGTCGCGGGATGCCAAACAAAGCCCCAAATAACATCAGGCTTGCTCGACCAAATGACTCACAGCTCGCAAGTGTACGCTTACCGACACCCGCAATAGTTTTAACAATCATATTAAAACAAATCCTTTTCTAAGCTCTTCGCAGGGAATCTAAATGGTACTGGACCATCGGCTTCGCCTTGCAAAAATTGCTGCACTCTCGGATCGCTATTGTTGTACAACTCATCAGGTGTTCCAGCGGCAATAATCTTGCTATCTGCCATGAGGTAAACCCAATCAGCAATACTCATCACCTCTGGCACATCGTGAGAAACAACAATCGAGGTTAAGCCCAAGGCTTGATTGAGATTTCGTATCAATTCAACCAATACGCCCATGGTGATGGGATCTTGGCCAACAAACGGCTCATCGTACATGATAAGTTCTGGATCCAGTGCGATTGCGCGCGCCAGTGCGGCACGCCTAGCCATTCCGCCAGACAACTCACTCGGCATCAATTGCGCAGCACCACGTAATCCTACCGCTTCAAGCTTAAGTAATACGATGGTACGAATGAATTTTTCATTAAGTTCAGTGTGCTCTCGCAGCGGAAACGCCACATTATCAAAGACATTGAGATCCGTAAAAAGCGCACCCGATTGGAATAGCATGCTCATTTTCTTACGTGCTTGATATAGCTTTCGACGTGATAATGCAGGGATATTGTCACCATCAAACCAAACTTCGCCTTCATCTGGCGGCAGTTGCCCACCGATCAAACGCAGTAAAGTCGTTTTGCCGATCCCAGACGGCCCCATGATGGCGGTTATCTTGCCTTGAGGCACCTCTAAACTGATGTCATCAAAGATAACGCGGTCACCGCGTGAGAAGCTGAGGTTCTTAACTTTCACAAGCTCAGTGTTCAACATATTTTTGTTGTTTCCTTGCTTTAAAAAACGCCAATTATGGCTGCAATAATAATGAGTCTACTTTAGAATTAAAAGCACTGTTCAATTAATTCATATTAAACAGGAATCTATGCAGGGATTTGAAAGCATTAGGAAATTATCTATTGAGCTCTCTTTCTTGCCTGCTAACTGGTAATTAATTTGCCGAGTGACTTCCCTTTTATCTAGCAACAGGTCAAAATTAGCGGTTAATTCTCCGTTTTTATTAATTTTTTAGGAATCATCATGCTTGAAGCGATTGCGTTTCTTATTATCGGTCTAGGTTTTTTGGTGTGGAGTGCAGATAAGCTGGTTTACGGTGCCGCTGCTCTTGCTCGCAACTTCGGTATTTCACCACTAGTTATCGGTATGACGATCTTAGCAATGGGGTCTTCGGCTCCTGAAATGATGGTTTCTGCGACAGCAGCCCTTGATGGCAAAACAGATACAGCTGTAGGCAACGTACTGGGCTCTAACATCGCCAACATCGCGCTGATTTTAGGTATTACAGCCCTTATCAAGCCGTTATCGATTAGCTCAGGCGTGATTCGTCGTGAACTACCATTAATGATCGGTGTCACTCTGCTAGCGGGCGCCCTATTGTGGGATAACCATTTAGGCTTCTATGAAGGCGTGTTGTTGTTTGTTCTTTTTGCCGCGTTTTTGTTTGCTATGTTGCAAATCAGCCGCAGCGAGAAAAAGAACGGCGATGCTTTCCTTGATGAGCAAGAATCAGAGATCCCTGAAGGCGTAAGTAACCCTAAGGCTGCAATGTGGGTCGTGATTGGTCTAATCGTCCTACCTTTAGCTGCTGATATGCTGGTAGATAACGCTGTGATCATCGCGAAGTTCTTCGGCATGAGCGACCTTGTCATTGGTTTAACCATCATTGCTGTTGGTACTAGCCTTCCTGAACTTGCAGCATCACTAGCCGGCGTTATGAAGGGTGAAGATGATATGGCTGTAGGTAATATCATTGGTTCAAACGTATTCAACATCCTTGCTGTTATGGGTATCCCGGGCATCCTAAACCCTTCGATCTTGAGCGAGTTCGCTATGGGTCGTGACTTCTGGGTAATGCTAGGCGTATCGCTACTACTTGTTGTGATGGCACTAGGCAAATCTCGTAGTGTGAATCGTATTGAAGGCGGCGTGTTAATTGTGACGTTCGTGGCCTACCAAAGTTACCTATTAATGAACATGTCGGCTTAATTGTTGATTTAACTTCCCGTACTTGGAGTATTTGATGTCTCAGCCATTTGATTACCGCAGCGTTGCAAAACAAGTTTTGGAAACCGAAGTTGCAGGTCTCACTCAATTAGACCAATATTTTAATGATGATTTTTGTAAAGCTTGCGACCTTATCCTGAACAACAAAGGCAAAGTCGTTGTGATGGGCATGGGTAAATCAGGCCACATTGGCAACAAAATCGCAGCAACATTGGCAAGTACCGGGACATCGGCTTTCTTTGTTCACCCAGGCGAAGCGGCGCATGGCGACTTAGGCATGATCGAACCTGGTGATATTGTGATTGCAATATCCAACTCCGGCGAATCGGGAGAAATCCTCAGCCTATTTCCTGTGTTAAAACGTCTGAGCATCAAGATCATCAGCATGACAGGCAAGCCAGCATCAAACATGGCAACCCTGTCTGATATCCATTTACAAATTTCAGTACCGGAAGAAGCTTGTCCGCTGGGCTTAGCACCAACAACAAGCACCACGGCGACTTTGGTCATGGGTGATGCATTAGCCGTTGCACTTTTGCAGGCTCGAGGCTTCACCGCTCAAGACTTTGCCCTGTCTCATCCTGGTGGCGCTTTAGGTCGTCAGCTGCTGTTGAAGCTCGACGACATCATGCACACAGGCGATTCACTTCCTGTTGTAGCACCCGACGCACTAGTAAGAGACGCTCTACTAGAGATATCTCAGAAAGGCTTAGGCATGACAGCAATCGTTGGTGAAGATGGCCAAATGGCCGGTATTTTTACCGATGGTGATTTACGCCGTATCTTAGACAAACGCGTTGATATCCATAACACGCAGATCGGTGATGTGATGACGCTAAACCCGACGGTAGCCGAGCCAAACATGCTCGCGGTTGAGGGCTTAAACTTGATGCAAGCGAAGAGCATCAATGGCCTGATGTTATGCCAAGAAGGTAAATTAGTCGGAGCGTTAAACATGCATGACTTACTGAAAGCAGGAGTAATGTAATGACACAGACAGTCGAAACTCTATACGGCACTGTTAATTCAGATGTATTTGCAATTGCAAAAGAGATCAAACTGCTGATTTGCGATGTCGATGGTGTCTTCTCTGATGGTCGCATCTACATGGGCAACAACGGTGAAGAGCTGAAAACCTTCCACACTCGTGACGGTTACGGTATCAAATCACTGATGAACGCAGGCATTGAAATCGCGATCATCACGGGTCGCAAATCTCAAATTGTTGAGAATCGTATGACCGCTCTAGGCATTAAGCTGATTTATCAAGGTCAAGACGATAAAGTTAAGGCATACCAAGATATTTGCGATAAGCTTTCTGTAAACCCTGAAAATACAGGTTACATCGGAGACGATCTGATTGACTGGCCTGTAATGGAAAAAGTTGGCTTGAAGGTCTGTGTGGCAGATGGGCACCCGCTACTTGCAAAGCGTGCAAACTACGTGACAACCATTAACGGTGGTCATGGCGCGGTACGTGAAGTCTGTGACCTTATTTTACAAGCAAGAAATGAACTCGACGTGCATAAAGGTTTAAGCATATGAGTTTTACTCGTATTATCTATTTAATACTCATATTTATTGCCTCTTGGTCGACCTATTACTTGTACGACAAAGAGCAAACATCAACGATACAAGTGGCTCCAAATTTGGAGCTGCCCGCGTTTAGTGGCAAAAGCCTGAACAACATTAGCTACGACGAAAGCGGTATTCGCAGCTATCAGGTTGAATCGACGTATTTAGAACACTACTCAGTAGTTGGCGATACGCACTTTCAAAACCCAGTTCTTTCGGTATTCCGTGAAGGGCACACGATTGAATGGCAAGTCACCGCTGATCGCGCGATTATGGATGAGAATCAAGTTGTCACGTTTTATGACAACGTCGTGGCAAAGAACCTGTTGCCAGAAGCCAGCTTCGATACAATGACCACAGATAAAATGGTTGTTGAGCTGCCTAGCCGAGATTTTTATTCAGAGACTCCGGTCCATATGATCGGTACATTTTTTGAAACTGAGGGACAAGCAATGAAAGGTAACTTCGGTACCAACAATGCAATCCTCTTTAATTCTGTTCAAGGTAGATATGAAACTCTTACACCTTAGTTTATTCGCTTTGACCCTTGCGGCACCTAATGTCTATGCTCTGTCTTCGGATAGTGAGCAACCTGTCTACATTGACTCAGACAGCCAGCAATTGGATATGAAAAGTAACCAAGTGACTTTCCTTGGTGATGTGAACCTTAAACAAGGCAGCATCAATATCAATGCCGATAAGGTTATTGTTACTCGTAACGCCGTAAACGGTGAGATTGAAGAAATTCAAGGCTTCGGTAAGCCAGCAACCTTCTCTCAGCTTACTGACGACGGTAAGACACTCTACGGTGAAGCTGACGACCTGCACTACCAGCTTGTTGCCGACCGACTGATCATGACTAAGAATGCGATGTTATCTCAAGATGGCAGCATCATTCGCGGTTCTAAGATCACTTACCAGATCGGTTCTCAGAAATTAGTCGCTGACAGTGGTGAAAACAAACGAGTGTCAACGGTTTTACAACCAACGGAAGTGAATAAGTAACGATGGCTGTTCTTAAAGCAAAAAACCTAGCGAAAACCTACAGTAAACGTAAGGTTGTTACCGATGTAAGCTTACAGGTAGAGTCAGGCCAGATCGTCGGTCTGCTTGGGCCTAACGGTGCAGGTAAAACCACATCTTTCTATATGATTGTTGGTTTGGTGGCGCGTGATGAAGGTACCATCAGCATTGATGACCGAGACATCAGTATCTTACCAATGCACAGCCGCTCTCGTCTTGGTATCGGTTACCTGCCTCAAGAAGCATCGATTTTCCGTAAGTTGTCCGTAGAGAACAACATCATGGCGGTTTTACAAACCCGTGATGAAATGACCAACGAACAACGCCAAGATAAGCTGGAAGACCTGCTAGAAGAGTTCCACATCCAACATATCCGCACCAGCAATGGTATGGCTCTGTCGGGTGGTGAGCGTCGTCGTGTAGAGATTGCTCGTGCACTAGCAGCAAACCCGCAGTTCATTCTATTGGATGAACCATTCGCCGGTGTTGACCCGATCTCAGTAATCGATATCAAAAAAATCATTGTTCACCTGCGTGATCGCGGCTTGGGCGTTTTGATTACCGACCACAACGTTCGTGAAACATTAGACGTGTGTGAAAAAGCTTACATCGTAAGCCAAGGACACCTGATCGCTGAGGGTACTCCTGAAGATGTTCTCAATAACGAACAAGTTAAACAAGTTTATCTAGGCGAACAATTCCGTCTATGATTATATAGAGAGTATCGAGAATTCTAAGAATAATAACTAGGTAAGTCACACTGAATGAAACCCTCATTACAACTTAAGCTAGGCCAACAGTTAGCAATGACTCCTCAATTGCAGCAAGCGATTCGTTTGTTGCAATTGTCTACTTTAGATTTGCAGCAAGAGATTCAAGAAGCACTTGAATCTAACCCACTACTCGATGTCGAAGAAGGCAATGAAGATACGCCAACATCGGAAGAAAAACCTAGCAGTGACGAAAAAGAAACAGTTGAAGCCACAGAGCAAGACTTACCTGATAGCTCAGACTTAATCGAAAAATCAGAGATTGGCAACGAACTAGAAATCGACACAACTTGGGAAGACGTCTACAGCGCGAACACCGGTAACACGGGTATTGCGATTGATGACGACATGCCGGTTTATCAAGGCGAAACCACTCAAAGCCTGCACGATTACCTACTTTGGCAACTCGACTTAACGCCATTCACTGACACCGACCGAAGCATCGCTTTTGCATTAATCGATGCCATCGACGACTACGGCTACCTCACTGTAACTTGTGAAGACATCCTTGAAAACTTCGACAATGAAGAGATCGAGCTTGATGAAATTGAAGCGGTACGTAAACGAATTCAGCAGTTTGATCCGCTAGGTGTCGGTTCAGTCAACCTGCAAGATTGCTTGTTACTGCAACTGGCAACCTTTCCCCAAGATACGCCTTGGCTTAACGAAGCTAAGTTAGTACTTACTAGCCATATCGACCAACTCGGCAATCGCGATTACAAACTGGTTATCAAAGAGACCAAGTTGAAAGAAGCAGAACTACGTGAAGTTTTGCAACTGATTCAACAGCTGGACCCTCGTCCTGGCAGTAAGATTACTCCGGATGAAACTGAGTATGTGGTTCCAGATGTATCTGTCTTCAAAGACCTTGGCAAATGGTTAGTGACCATTAACCCTGATAGCGTGCCTAAGTTGAAAGTGAATCAGCAGTACGCTGATCTGGGCAGTAAAGGCAACAGCGCCGACAATCAATACATCCGCTCAAATTTGCAAGAAGCAAAGTGGTTAATTAAAAGCCTAGAGAGCCGAAATGAGACGCTACTCAAAGTTGCGCGATGCATTGTTGAACATCAGCGTGATTTCTTCGAACATGGCGAAGAAGCGATGAAGCCAATGGTTCTTAATGATGTTGCGTTAGCTGTTGATATGCACGAATCCACGATCTCTCGTGTGACGACTCAAAAATTCATGCATACGCCTCGTGGCATCTTCGAGCTCAAATACTTTTTCTCAAGCCATGTCAGCACTGACAATGGCGGTGAATGTTCATCTACAGCAATTCGCGCACTCATCAAGAAGCTTGTCGCAGCGGAAAATACCGCGAAGCCTCTAAGTGATAGTAAGATTGCTGCTTTACTGGCTGACCAAGGAATTCAGGTAGCTAGACGTACCATAGCGAAATACCGTGAGTCTCTGGGCATTGCCCCATCGAGTCAGCGTAAACGCCTGCTATAAGCTCATTTAGTCGCTAGTTACTTAGCAACTATGATCAGGCAACCAACTGAAAAGGAAAGTCTATGCAAATCAATATTCAAGGCCATCACGTTGATCTTACCGATTCAATGCAAGACTATGTTCACACCAAATTCGACAAACTTGAGCGCTTCTTTGATCATATCAATAGCGTTCAGGTTGTTTTAAAAGTTGAGAAAATCAATCAAATCGCAGAAGCTACCCTGCATATAAATCAGGGGGAAATCCATGCGACAGCAACAGATGAAAGCATGTATGCCGCGATTGATTCATTGGTTGATAAACTCGTCCGCCAACTCAACAAGCACAAAGAAAAGCTAAGTAGTCACTAACATGCAATTAAGCGAAGTACTTTCATTGGACTGCACCAAAAGTGCAGTCCAATGCACAAGCAAAAAAAGAGCCCTTGAGCTCATCAGCCAGATAGCAGCTGAGAGCTGCGGTCAAGATTCAACAGAGCTATTTGAGTGTATGTTGAGCCGTGAGAAGATGGGCAGTACTGGTATTGGTAATGGTATCGCGATTCCCCATGCTCGTATGAATGTCAGTGATAAAGCGATAGCTGTATTACTGCAATGCCAAGATCCTATCGAATTTGATGCGATTGATAATCGTCCTGTCGACCTACTATTTGCCCTGCTTGTTCCTAGCGAACAATGCAAAGAGCATCTAAAAACCCTTTCTTGTATGGCAGAACGACTAAACGACAAGCAGACTCTTAAACAGCTGCGTAATGCTCAGAGCGATCAAGAGCTTTACGACATCATGATTCAAGTGCCAACTTGCGAGCAATAACATGCGATTAATCGTGGTTAGTGGCCAATCAGGGGCCGGTAAAAGTGTTGCGTTACGAGTCCTAGAAGACTTGGGGTATTACTGTGTCGATAATCTACCAGTAAACCTGCTCAACAACTTTGTCGAATCGGTACGCGAAAGCAACCAAAACGTTGCGGTAAGTATTGATATACGTAACCTACCGAAAGAGCCTCAGTTAGTCACCGACACGCTCGAGCAACTCGAGTCAGCTACAAACATCGATGTTGATGTATTGTTCATCGATGCCAGCAAGCAGACACTCCTTAAGCGCTACAGCGAAACCCGCAGAATCCACCCTTTATCAATTGGCCAAGAAAAGCTCTCTCTTGAGCAAGCGATTGATTTAGAGAAGACACTTCTGACACCTCTCGCAGAGCACGCCCACATTGTGATCGACAGCAGTGACTGCAACCTCTACGAATTGAGTGAAAAGGTTCGATTTAAAGTTGAAGGCAAAGAGAAGCAAGAGCTGATCATCGTCTTTCAATCTTTCGGTTTTAAGTATGGCTTGCCAAGTGATGCCGACTACGTGTTTGATGTTCGCTTTTTGCCGAACCCTCACTGGAAACCTGCACTACGACCACTAACCGGGCTAGATGCACCAATTCACTCCTTTCTAGAAGAACACTCAGAAGTTCTGGAACTCAAGCAACAGATCCAAGGCTTTGTTGAACAGTGGTTACCAATGTTAGAGAAGAACAATCGCAGTTACCTAACGGTCGCGATTGGCTGTACTGGCGGCAAACACCGCTCGGTCTATCTAACCCAGAAAATTGGTGAGTACTTCGAACAACTTGGTCATCAAGTTCAAATCAGACATGCCTCTTTAGAGACGCACCAACAGGGCTAACCATGGAATTAACTCGAACTGTACTGATCCAAAACCGTTTGGGTCTTCACGCTAGAGCGGCCGTAAAGTTGGTTGAGCTTGCACAAAGCTTTGATGCCACTATCACAATTCATAGTGAAGAAGATAAAAGTGCCACCGCAGACAGCGTAATGGGACTATTGATGCTGGAGTCAGCCCAAGGCCAACACATCACGATTCAAGCTTCGGGTACTGATTCACAACAAGCACTTGATGCCGTTTGCCACCTTATCGAAGATAAATTTGATGAGGGTGAGTAGCTAAGACGCTTTACTCACAACACCGCAAACTCAAACGGTGAACCAACCTATATTAAATCTTAGTTCTACCTAAGTTTATGATTTAAATAAGCCCTAGAATTAAGTTACTATTCCAAGCATTGTAAGAATAATGAGATAGGAGGAAAATATGGCAGAGCAATTAGAATTCGACCAAGCTCACCAAACCCTCCAAGAAGTCAGCGAAGCCCTAGAAAACGGCCGATTTGTTCACGTACGCCGACAACTTCAGGACATGGAGCCTGAAGATATTGCACACCTTTTAGAAGCCTCCCCTCGCAAAAGTCGTGACGTACTCTGGCAACTCACCGATCCTGAAGACTACGGTGAAATTCTTGATGAACTAAACGAAGACGTCAAAGATGCTCTTGTGTCGAAAATGGCACCTGAGACCTTGGCAGAAGCAACCGAAGGTATGGAAACCGATGACGTCGCGTACGTACTTCGAAGCCTACCCGACGATGTTTCTCGCGAAGTCCTTTCTCAAATGGACTCCGTCGATCGTGCATTAGTTGAAACTGCCCTGTCGTACCCTGAAGATTCAGCGGGTGCGATCATGAACACCGACGTAATCACGATTCGTGGTGATGTCGATGTTGACGTTGTATTGCGCTACATGCGTATGCGTGGCGAACTGCCGGATGCAACTGATGCTCTGTATGTTATTGATGAAGAAGAACGTCTTATCGGTAACCTATCACTTACCACGCTAGTAACGACTCAACCTGATGTCCCTGTTTCAGAAGTGATGGATGATGCCGACGAAGCGATCGCGGTAGAAACCAGTGCGTCAGATATCGCGAGCCTGTTTGAACGTCGTAACTGGGTTTCTGCGCCTGTCATCGATAGTAACCAGCACCTTGTTGGTCGTATCACCATCGATGACGTGGTTGATGTTATCCGTGAAGATGCCGAACACTCAATGATGAGTATGGCGGGTATGGACGATGACGAAGATACCTTCGCACCGGTCGTAAAATCTGCTCGTCGTCGTAGTGTGTGGCTTGGTGCTAACGTACTCGCAGCACTGGCGGCAGCATCTGTATCAAACATGTTTGAAGCAACGCTCGATCAAATGGCAGCGATTGCGGTTCTGATGACTATCGTGCCTTCGATGGGGGGTGTTGCGGGTAACCAAACCGTTGCTCTGGTGATTCGTGGTTTGGCACTCGGTCATATCGGTGACAGTAACAAACGCGAACTGCTACTCAAAGAGGCAGCCATCGGCTTCCTAAACGGCGTTCTATGGGCCGTTATCATTGGTGGTATCGTTGTAGCTTGGAAAGGTAACTGGATACTGGGAGGCATCATCTCAGCGGCGATGATGACCAACTTGATTGTCGCAGGTATTGCTGGTGTAACTATCCCAGTGATGTTGAAGAAGATGAATATCGATCCAGCCCTTGCTGGCGGTATGGCACTGACCACAGTAACCGATGTTATTGGCCTATCGGTGTTCCTAGGCTTAGCGACCATACTGATCTAGTTAGCAGAAGCAGCTAGCCAATTTTTGGCGACATACAGAAAACAAAAAGGGAGCCATTGGCTCCCTTTTTTAATTCATCAGATTCGCTTTAATTGAATTACTCACCCGCGACTTTCATCGACTCAAGCAGGATAGAACCCGTTTGAATTTGCGAACGTGTTTCTACGTCGTTACCCACAGCAACAATCTGAGTAAACATGTCTTTTAGGTTACCTGCGATTGTTACTTCTGATACTGGGTATTGGATCTCTCCGTTTTCAACCCAGAAACCTGCAGCGCCACGTGAATAATCACCCGTTACGGTGTTTACGCCTTGGCCCATCACTTCAGTGACTAGGAAGCCAGTACCCAACTCTTTTAGCATCTGCTCAAAGTTTTGACCGGTCGATTTAACGAACCAGTTATGAATACCACCAGCATGACCGGTTGGCGTCATATCCATCTTACGTGCGGCATAGCTCGTTAGTAGGTAAGTTGCTAGCACACCGTCAGTGATGATTTCACGATCTTGAGTGAACACACCTTCGCTATCGAATGGGCTTGAAGCCAAACCACGCAAGATATGTGGTCGCTCAGAAATGTTAAACCAGTCAGGTAGGATTTTCTGACCGAGATGATCCAATAGGAATGACGACTTGCGGTAAAGGTTACCGCCACTGATCGCCATAACAAGGTGACCAATCAAGCCAGTTGCCACATCATTAGCGAACATAATTGGGTACTGGCCTGTTGGTAGCTTTTTCGCATCCAAACGGCTAATGGTCTTTTCTGCAGCTTCTTGACCTACACGCTCAGGCGTCCACAGCTCGTCACGGTGACGTGCAACGGTGTAGCTGTAGTCACGCTCCATCTCACCGTTAGCGCCTTGTCCAATTACACAGCAGCTCGTGCTATGACGACTAGAAGCATAGCTTGCTAGTAAGCCATGGCTGTTACCATAAACCTTAACGCCATAGTGGCTGTCGTAGCTTGCGCCATCACTCTGTTTGATCTTATCGCTATAAGCTAACGCTTGCTTCTCAGCAGCAATCGCAATCTCAGCGGCATAGTCAGGGTTTGGTTCATCAGGGTGAAAAAGATCCAAATCTGGAATCTCTTTTACCATGTATTCTTTTGCCGCAGGACCGGCAAATGGGTCTTCAGAAGTGTACTGAGCGATATCAAGTGCGGCCGCGACGGTTTGAGCAATCGCCTTTTCACTCAGATCAGATGTAGATGCGCTGCCTTTTTTCTGGCCGCGATAAACAGTAATACCTAGCGCACCATCACTATTAAATTCAACGTTTTCCACTTCACACATACGTGTTGAAACACTTAAACCCGTTGACTTAGTAATAGCGACCTCAGCAGCGTCTGCACTCACTGACGCCATATCCAACGCTTTAGCTACTGCGGCTTCTAGCTCAACTCTTTGCTGGGCGACTTGCTGTTTTACATCCATATCTATTCTAATTTTTTAGGTCAATATTACGTAGGATAACAAGAATTTCGCTTTCTCCCCAAGATTCTTGCTAAAATAGGCAATATATTCGTTTGAGATAGTGACATAGGCAGAAAAGATGGCTCGCAAAAACCAAAAAGCCCCATGGGAACCAGAAGAAGAAATCATCTGGGTAAGTAAGACAGAAATGAAAACCGACATGGAAGCGCTACAAAAACTGGGGGAAGAACTTGTTTCCCTGAAGCCTTCTGTATTAGACAAGTTTCCTCTGTCTGAAGATTTGGCACAAGCGATTAAAGATGCACAACGCTTTAAAAATGAAGCGAAGCGCCGTCAACTTCAATACATTGGTAAAGTAATGCGCAATGTTGATCCTGAGCCAATTCAAGCGGCTTTGGATAAAGTACGTAACAAGCACTCGCAAGCAACCGCTGAACTGCACAAGCTTGAGCAACTGCGTGATCGCGTTGTTGCTGAAGGCGATGCTGCCATTTCAGAAGTCATGGACATGTACCCTGAAGCAGACCGTCAGCGTCTTCGTCAGCTAGCTCGCCAAGCTAACAAAGAGAAATCAGCGAACAAGCCAGCAAAGGCTTCTCGTGAAATCTTCCAAATCTTAAAAGAGCTAAAGCTAGAAGACTAATCTTTGTCGCTTTATTCTGTAAGACAATAAAAGACCTAGCGCATGCTAGGTCTTTTTGTTTTCTACGTACTCAATATCAGAGAGATTAAACAAGAGTGATGAATCGTCACTCACCCGCTTTAACAAATGAGCTTAATTCTGTCTGTGGATGATCCGCCGTCAGAGCCTCTATCGAGTCTTCAACCAACACCTTACCTAGCGCCACAAACACAAACTTATTCGCGATACTGCGTGCGTCACCTAAATGGTGAGTCACCATCAAGACCGTAATATTTCGCTCTGCCGCTAATCGCTTCACTAAGCTAAGCATCTCTTCACGCAGCAAAGGATCAAGCGCAGAGAAAGGTTCATCAAGCAGCCAAATATCATGAAGTTGGACAAAACAACGCGCTAACGCAACACGCTGGCGTTGACCGCCGGATAAGTGCTCAGGCAATCTATCCAAATACTCAGCGACGCCAACTTGCGCTGCGGCTTGCTCCACAGCTTGCTTTTGGGTTGCAGTAAGCTTTAAACCTGGATGCAGACCTAAACCAATATTTTCTCGCACCGTAAGGTGAGCAAACAGGTTGTGCTCTTGAAACAACATCGCCAACGGACGCTGATGTGCTTCTTTACCAATAAGCGACTGCCCAGCCACTGATATCTCACCCGATGTAGGCTCGATGAAACCAGCAACTAGCGCCAACAGTGTAGACTTACCCGCACCACTCGGCCCCATAAGCGCAACAATATCGCCCTGCTCAGCTTGAAAATCAAAGCTAAACAACTCTCTGTGATAGTGGTAATCCACATCTTTCATCACTAACATCATCGGTTCCTTAATTCTTTAGCATCGAGCTTAGATCTTCGAGTAAATAAGAATTCTATTAAGCTAAAACTGCCGACACTCAGTAACAGTAAGCTCACAGAAACTACCGCCGCCGCTTCCATTTGATAGCTGCCTAACAATTGGAATAGGTACAAAGGCAGAGTTCTAAAATCTTGGCTACCAAACAAAGCAATCGCGCTTAAATCACCCATCGCCAACATAAAGCTGATCGAGAAGGCTTGCGCCATCGGCTTACGCAATGCGCGCCATTCCACGAGCCTGAATCGAGTGAAGCCAGTCATCCCTAAACTCGCACACACATACTGATACTGCTGAGACAGGTGCAGCATAGGTTGAGCCAAGGTTTTAATTACGTAAGGCAGCGCCATTAAACTGTTGACGGCAATCACGACAAAGAAAGCTAAACTGAATACATCGGTGAATGAACGCAGTAATAAGAAGATACCCGTACTGATCACCAGCCCCGGAGTCACTAAGATAATAGTGCCAATCAGCTCGATTTTATCGGCTCGAAAATTCTTGTTCTGTAAACGCCATGCTCGGCTAGTCAGCAGTATGGCGATACCAATACCAACTGCGATAACACTTGCTAATGACGCGACTTTAACCGAGGTCATTAACGCCGCCCAAAACGGCTCGCTGCTGAGTACGGTTAATGCCTGTGAGTTAATTCCACTGACGATAACCATAGCTAATGGCGGCAATACCAGCATTGAGACTATTATGATCCAAAAGCTATCCCAAGCTTTTGACCACCAGCTGTCCTTAACCAAATATTTCTCTTCAGACAACTGACTGGCCGTCACTGAAATAGGTTTCGATAGCCGTTGAATGCTCACTGCTAGCACACCACACAGCAGCATTTGCCAAATCGCGAGCAAGGCACCAGCTTGAAGGTCAAAGTCAAATTTAATCGCCTGATAAATAGCGAGCTCGATAGTAGTTGATTTGGGTCCACCGCCTAACGCCATCACGGTAGCAAAGCTGGTAAAACACAACATGAAGACTAAGCCACACACATGTGGCAATTGCTGTCTTAAGCGAGGCCATTCAACCCATCTGAATTTGTTCCAATGACTCATACCCAAGTGAGCACAAAGCTTGTGTTGCTCGGCAGGCACCGTATCTAAGGCTTGTAAAAGTAAGCGACTGGCATAAGGCAAGTTGAAGAAAACGTGCGCCAGCAAAATACCATTCAGTCCGTATATGGAAAATGGCAATTCAATATCGAAGTTCGCCAAAAACTTAGCTAACCAACCACTATTGCCATAGATCGCAAGTAAGCCAAATACACCCACTAACACCGGCAGGACTAAGGTCGACGCGAACAGCCTTAACAACAAAGCGCGTCCAAAAAATTGTCTACGACACAGCGCATGAGCAATAGGTATAGCAAAGCCAACACTCAGCACCGTTGAGAGTGTCGCCTGATAAAAACTGAATTTCGTTACATGCCAATAGTAGGGATCGGACCATACTTGGCTGATATCAAGAGAAGGGGCATTGCTAAGCAATGCCCCAACTGCTGAAACCACGAAGGCGGTAATGAGTATCGCAACCCAAATCCCAACCTTAGGTGTTTTCTTTATCATAGATTGATTTTTTACCGTAAATGGTTCGCTCAGTTAACATCGAACAAACCTTAAAATACAGAAAGTTAGAAAGCTAATTTTTTAAAAGAAAATTAAAAAGTAAGTGCACTCTGCCATTCACGAATCCATGGCTTACGCTTAGCTGCAATTTCTTCGGGTGTAAAGCTTAGCGCTTTCTGAGGAACCGTAAGTTGCTCGAACCCTTTTGGAAGCTCAATATCGGTCACTGGGTACATCCAGTTACCTGTTGGCATCGCCGATTGGAATTCATCACTTAGGATAAACGCCATAAACTCATCAGCAAGTTTCTCGTTCTTACTGCCTTTAACTTTAGCGGCCACTTCCACTTGAGTGTAATGCCCTTCTTCGAAGCTTGCTGCTGCATACTTAGAATCGCTTTCAGCAATAATGTGGTAAGCCGGAGACGTTGTATAAGACAACACTAAATCCGACTCGCCTTCTAGGAACATAGAGTAAGCTTCAGACCAGCCTTTGGTTACAGTCACTGTTTTCTGAGCAAGCTTCTTCCATGCTGCTGTCGCTTCATCACCGTATACTGATTTCATCCAAAGCATCATGCCTTGGCCTGGTGTTGATGTACGTGGATCTTGGTAGATGACCTTAAGATCATCACGCTGCTCAACCAGTTCTTTCAAGCTCTTCGGCGGGTTTTCCAGTTTCTCTTTATTGTAAACAAAAGCAAAGTAGCCAAAGTCATAGGGTACAAAAGTGCTGTCGTTCCAACCATTAGGAAGCGTTACCGATGACGTATCAACATTATGCTCAGCCAATAAGCCCGTCGCTTTCGCTTCAGCCATCAGGTTGTTGTCGAGACCTAGCAAGATATCGGCTTTGCTGTTGCCGCCCTCAAGACGTAAACGGTTCAGAATAGACACGCCATCTTCTAGAGCGACAAAATTCACATCACAACCACACTTCTCTTCGAATGCTTTTTCAACGGCAGGACGAGGGCCCCAATCCGCAGCAAAAGAGTCATAGGTGTATACAGTCAAAGTGTTGTCTGCAGCAAAGGCAGAAAAAGAAATAGCTGTAGTAACAGCAAGGGTAGTTAATGTGAATTTCACTGGACGCTCTCCATGGTCTGAGCGGCACAGGTTTGAGGGAGGAGAACGGTAGAGGTTGTTCCTAACTCAATTCCTACGCCAGCATTATCTGGTTCAGGTTTACGGGTCCCAAGCACCTGCTTGATCTCAGCTCGCATTCATTATTTGAATGGTTCGCTCCCCGATGAGTGTTCAGAATTGTAATTTGATTTTTAACAATAAGCTATCAAGTTTGGATCAATTACGTTGATCGTAACCCCAACGTGGCACTAAACCTTGTTCGATACCAAGGTGATCTAGAATACGCGCCACCATAAAGTCGACCAGATCTTCAATTGACTTGGGTTGATGATAAAAACCCGGAGCTGCAGGCATGATCGTTACGCCCATGGTCGAAAGTTTGTGCATGTTCTCGAGATGAAGCGTCGAAAATGGCGTCTCGCGAACCACCAACAACAATTGGCCTCGCTCTTTCATGACTACGTCTGCTGCTCGCTCAATCAGGTTATCTGATAGACCATGAGCAATCGAAGCCAAGCTTCCCGCTGAACATGGACAAACGACCATCTGTTTAGGTGCTGCTGAACCAGAGGCAACCGGCGAGAACCAATCATCTTTGCCACACACCACCAGCTTTTCAGGGTCGCAGCCAAGATGTTTAACCAAAGCTTGTTTCGCCGCATCTGGCCCAGCAGGTAACTTAAGTTCATGCTCGGTCGCCAATACCACTCGCGCTGCCGATGAAATCAGCAAGTAGACCTGATAATCGGCTGCCAAAAGGCATTCAAGTAAACGCAGGCCATAAGGCGCACCGGATGCACCAGTGAAAGCAAGGGTTATCGCTTTATCGTGTTTTGTCATGTTCTCAATTACTTCAAATTATAAGGTCGTGGATGCCGTTAGCCTTTGAGTGCCAATCCATCCAACAGTTTTTGATGAATGCCACCAAAGCCACCATTACTCATTACCAAAATTTGGTCGCCAGCTTGTGCCTCTGAGACAATTTTAGCAACGAATGCATCCATGTCATCACTCACGTGTGCCGGTTGGTGACAAGCGTCTGCAACATCTTGAACTGACCAATCAATGTTATCCGGTTGGAATAAGTAGGTAGAATCCGCTTGTTTAAGCGAATCAGCCAAGGTTTCTTTATGCACACCACGTTTCATGGTGGCGGAACGAGGCTCTAAAACGGCAATGATTTTTTTCGAGTCGACCTTATTACGTAAGCCGCCGAGCGTAAGTTCAATCGCCGTTGGGTGATGAGCAAAATCATCATAAACAGACACACCTGCCACCTCGCCTTTAAACTCCAAACGGCGCTTAGTATTAATAAAGGTAGCTAGTGATTCACAAGCAAGGTCAGGTGTCACGCCCACATGACGTGCAGCTGCAATCGCCATCAAAGCATTATTTACGTTGTGGTCGCCCACTAAATCCCAATTTACGGTTCCAACACATTCATTTTGGAAGTAAACCTCAAATTGAGAGCCATCTTTGACCAGTTTCTTGGCATCCCAGTCGCCTTGCTCGCCACTCGATTCAGTTTCACTCCAGCAACCGCGAGCTAGAACATCTTCAATAGCGCTGTCTTGCTTAGGTGAGAAAATGCGACCATTGCTTGGCACAGTACGCACCAAATGATGAAATTGTCGCTTAATCGCTTCAAGATCGTCAAAGATGTCCGCATGATCAAACTCTAGGTTATTCATCACTAAGGTTCTTGGGTGGTAATGAACGAACTTAGATCGTTTATCGAAAAAAGCACTGTCGTATTCGTCGGCTTCTACCACGAAGAACATGCTTTCACCAAGGCGAGCAGAGATACCAAAGTTACCCAACACTCCGCCAACTAAGAAGCCCGGTGCATAGCCACAGTCTTCCAAGATCCAAGCCAACATGCTTGATGTCGTGGTCTTACCGTGCGTTCCCGATACCGCTAACACCCAACGGTCATGCAGTAAGAACTCTTGCAACCACTGAGGACCAGAGGTGTATCTAAGGTTGTTATCCAACACATACTCAACACACGGATTACCGCGGCTCATTGCGTTACCGATAACCACGAGATCTGGCCTTGGTTCTAATTGGCTAGGGTCGAACCCTTCAATAATTTCAATCCCTTGTGATTCCAACAAGGTGCTCATTGGTGGGTAAACATTCGCGTCACTACCCGTAACCTTGTGACCTAATTGACGAGCCAATACCGCAGCACCACCCATGAAGGTGCCACAAATTCCTAAGATATGAATATGCATAAATTGCTTCCAAACGCTTGGCTAAATAAACAGTGCCTAATTAAAACGGCTTGCACTCATTATCATTAAATGGCGATTAAAAGCGAGCAGCAATGCAAAACAAATTGAGTCGACATAGTAAGTGAGATCTGTGTCGCTTAGTTCATTACCATTAAAAAGATCTAACCTTTAGAATTTAGGTAAGCGTCTAGATGAATAAAGCCCACTCAAGAGGCCGAATCTACAGTGCTCAAATCCCCCCTAATATTGAGAGAAGTTTAAGGAAATAACATGTCTGAGATGCGCACCCTTGGTGAGTTCATTGTTGAGAAACAGAGTGACTTCCCCCATGCAAGCGGTGATCTATCATCCCTTTTGTCGTCTATTCGACTTGCTGCAAAAATTGTTAACCGTGAGATCAACAAGGCTGGCCTAGTCGACATCACTGGCGCTGTTGGTACAGACAACGTGCAAGGTGAAGAGCAGCAAAAGCTAGACCTTTACGCGAACGACAAATTTAAAGCGGCTCTAGAAGCCCGTGACCAAGTTTGTGGTGTTGCAAGTGAAGAAGAAGACGAAGCTGTCGCCTTCAATAAAGAGCTCAACAAAAACGCAAAATACGTTGTACTGATGGATCCACTAGATGGCTCATCAAACATCGATGTAAATGTATCGGTTGGTACAATTTTCTCTATCTACCGTCGAGTATCACCGATCGGTACACCACCAACACAAGAAGATTTCTTACAGCCAGGACACAAGCAAGTAGCCGCGGGTTACGTGATTTACGGTTCTTCAACCATGCTTGTATACACAACAGGTGCTGGCGTAAATGGCTTCACCTACGACCCATCACTGGGTACCTTCTGCCTATCTCATGAAAACATGATGATTCCAGACGAAGGTAAGATTTACTCAATCAACGAAGGTAATTATATCCGCTTCCCTACGGGTGTTAAGAAGTACATCAAGTACTGCCAAGAAAATGAGCCAAGCGACAACCGCCCTTATACATCACGTTACATCGGTTCTCTAGTATCAGATTTCCACCGTAACCTTTTGAAAGGCGGCATCTACTTGTACCCAAGCACGCAAAGTCACCCTCAAGGTAAACTGCGTCTGCTTTACGAGTGCAACCCTATTGCTTTCCTTATGGAGCAAGCTGGCGGTATTGCATCAGACGGTGCACAGCGTATCATGGATATCAAACCAACTGAGCTACACCAACGTGTGCCTTTCTTCGTTGGTTCAACAAAAATGGTACGTAAAGTAGAAGAGTTTCTTGAGCTGAACCCTGAGTAACCCTCTCATTTCATTCTCAAACTAACGCTATTAAAAAGCCAGCACCTCAGTGCTGGCTTTTTGTTGTCTCGTAAGGTGATTAACTAGTTAGGAATCATTGTTCCGCTGACACCAGTTACCCGAAAGTATTTCTTTATTAGCTGTTAGATCAAGCTGATACAAATATACCCATGCTAATCCAAATATAGTCTCTATTTGCTCGCGACGATACTCAACAGGAACATCTTCTAGCCGATCGAGCGACTCTAAAATTTCGTCGTTAATGATATAGACCTCACCAGCGACACTTTTCTTTCCCAAAATCATCGCCGGATAGGCACCTAAATCAAAAAGTGCGTATTCCTTAGGTGTATCAAACTGCCCTAATAAATCGCAGCCCTGCAAATAATGGTGATTGGACTGACCTTGCCTCAAGGTTCCATAGACAAAAACAAGATGCTGCATATGCCCTCCCATACGGCTCTACTCGAACTCAAATTGATAGAGAAGATCCACAGCACTGTCTAGGCCAGAAACAGCTTCAACATAGAGATCCTGCATCAATCTATAACGAACGGTAAACTCACCTAACGAGTTAAAGATACCCACACCATACTTCACCTGTAAGCCAGGCAGGATGTAACCACTTACCGTCACTTGAGAGTCATCGCCAGAGCCTGCAGTATCCAGTTGCAAGTCCTTTACACCAAAGGCTTCACCGATTTCACCAACAACCTTACCACTCTTCGCTAAACTCAAACCGATTAAAGTCGTTGTCATCGAACCGCTCGACTCACCGTCGATATCTTGGCCACGCAAAATATAAGACAGTGCGTTCGCTTGTGGCATCGCTGGGTCAGAATAAATCTCGATGGTAGGCTCTGTCGCAGGGCCAGTCACTCGAATACCAGCGGTCACGTCATCCTGAGTATTATCAGGATTACGAATCGCGTTGATGGCTACGTATGGCTGATCCGGTGGTCCATTCATTAGGATCTTACCCTCTTCGATCAAGAGGTCTTGCCCGAATGATTGATAAGTACCATCGACGATGTTCACTTCACCTGTAATAAATGGACCTTGGTCTTTTTGAGCCACGTTGAGCTTACCGACCAAATCACCTTCAAGACCGAAGGCAGACAGTTTAAAGTCATCACCAATGGAGATATTAATATTCGTCATCACATTGAATGGATTCGTATCTTCGTTTTCTGGCTCTAGATCTTTATTCAAAATAACCTGATCAGAAGAGACGCCAACCGCTGACGGTGGTAAATCTTCAACAACAATTCGTCCCCATGGTAATGCAATATCACCGGTGATTTTCGCCAGATCTGGTGTGACATCAATAGTCATATCAGGTACGACCTTCACCTTAACCATCGGTGGGATATCAACCATCAACTCATCAGCGAAAACTCTAACGTTCGAATGCCATGCTTTAAGATCTTGCCAATCTCCGGTTCCCTCAATATCAAGGTGACCATCAGGTGTTTCGACATTCGCATCCAGTTTTGCACTATAACCATCAAAGTCGAGGTCGATGCGGCCATCTTTCACATCAACAGGCGTAACATCGCCTTTGACTTGAATACCATCAACAGAGAATTGACCAAAGACTTGAGGGTGCATCAGAGAGCCTTTAACTTGAAGATCACTCTCAAGGTCGGCTTTCAATAAGCTGTATTCACCTAGAATTGGTTGTAAGAAATCAAGATGGAACGTGGTCAGCTTAATTGCCGCATCGACCATTTTGTCTTCGGCAAGAATATCCGGTAACGACACCGTGCCAGACAGGTCACCATTGTCGGAAACATCCAACTTAAAATCGGCATCCAGTTTGTTGTCTTTCAGTTGGGCATTCAATGCAACGCTTTCCCAACCCAGTGTGATTGGCTCACCCACTTGTTGAACAACCTGACCTTTCGGCATATCAACGCTTACCGTGACTTCAGGCTCATCTTGTTCAGACCACTTTGCATGAGCAGTCGCATTGACTAAGCCCTGTAATTGCGTCTCTTTAGGCACAAAGGCTTTAATCTGCTCGAAATCGAATTGATTGATGGCTACCTTGGCCTCACCCGATTTTCCGACACGAACGTCTTCATCCAAACACACGCTCGAACCCGATTGTTTCCAACAGTGCGCTTGAACATCGGCAAACTGTTTATCAACATCCGCATTTATCGCGACAGGTTGATCTAACACCCAAGGGCCTTGCTGAGTGGTGATTTTGACTCTGTCTAACGATCCATACCAAATAAGAGAAGGCTTTTGAATCAACTCTCCGGAAATAGCTAAGCTTGTAGACACGATGTCGGATATCACATCAAGTGTCACTGTGTGTTTCTTCTCACCACCACTCACCGTGAGATCAATGCTTTTTACGCTCTGATCTTGATAGGTTAGGTTGTTAGCTTTTAATTCAAGATCAGCTTGAGCTTCAGGCAATGGCAGAGGAACCACAGAACCATTAAGCGACAAGGATTCTAGTGTTGCTTCGTTATTCCAATCTACCTTATCCACATTTAGAGCGAGATCGACTTCAGGCTTTTTCGTTGGACCACTGAGCTGGATGTTACCAATCACTTTACCTTTCAAATCAGGGACGCTTTTTACAAGCTCAGGGAAGTGAATCTCAACACCCATGTCCCATTTCTTATCAAGCTCACCCTGAGCCTTAATCGAGTTAACACCGTGAGCTAAGCTCAAACCACTGGTTTTCAGTTTTGGTTCACCGCTCGCGCTGCGATCCGACGCTGACAACTGACCTTCGATATCCAGAGGGTATTCTCGCAAGATCCCTTCAATATCCAATTTAGGCAGTTCAATCGCCCAGCCGCCCGCTTCAGTCAACTCACCTGAGGTGACGATGTTTCCACTAATGTTGCCCTCAGCTTCTGGCCACTGCAGACCCGGTTGAATATCTTTGAGTGTCACGTCAGCTTGCCAGTTAACGAGACTCTTCCAGTTCGCTTTAACGACACCGTTAAGCTCACCGCCTAGCGTGTTGAGCTTTAGACGCTCGAGAACAATTTGTTCCGTCGTGCCTTTACCCTGTAGATCGATGGCTAATTCAGGGATTTCCTTACCATCGGCTTCACCTTTAAGAAGAACATTAAAACCATCTAGTGAGCCATCAGCTTTAAATTGCTCAATTGTCGCTTGGTAATCGCTTTTTCCGGTAAGGGGCCACTGTGCTTGTCCGCCCTCTAAAAGAAGGTCAAATGGCAGAGTCGGTTCTAAGGGTTGAATATCCCCAGACAACTTTGCCTCAATCAGCTCAGAAAATTGGGAGTCTAGGTTTAGCTTAGCCACGCTGCCTTGTGCTTTCAGAGACAACTTCTGCCCAACAAGGTCGGTTTCTTTCACCAACGCATCCAAAGAAAGTTCTAGCGGGTAACCGCCCTTGAGCTCAACCTTCGTGGTTAGATTGGCGCTTGCTTGTGGCATATCGAGTTCGAGAGTTGAAACATCAACCGTGTGTTTGCCCGCGCGAGCTTCTAGCCCAAGGTGGTTAACAACGATTGGTGTTTCTTGTTCTAAGGTGAAACGGTTGAGGTCAAAACGCTCCAACACAACCTGCAGAGGAATCCAGACTTCCGGCAATTCGATAGCCGTTTTAACGGCAGCTTTTGGCTCAACCTTTTCTGCTTGCGGTTCTTCTGTCGACTCAGCGAGTTTAACCTTAAGATCATTGAATAAGGTTGGCGATACAGTTAGCTTTTCGCCCTGCATACTCAAAGCCGTAGAGAACAAGCTCCATTCAATTTCATGCCCTAAGATATTCAACTTGATATCAGACAAAGCGATACGGTTGATTACGATTGGCAACGGTGTTTTTACCGATGTTACGGGCGGAGTAGGTTCTGTTTCTTCTGTAGAGGCCGGAGGCAGTTCAGTAAATGCGAAGTCCAATCCTTGAATCGCTAAACGATCGACACACAACTTAGGGTCGAGCAGACAGCGAGGATTAATCGCCAAGTTCAGCTTTTGAACTTTGGTGTCTATATGCAGGCTGTCATCTTTAAACTGAACATTATTAAGCGTAAAGCTCGGGAACAGAGCCCCTTTAGTGCTTTCCACTTTAAGCTGTGGCAACGCTTTTTCAGCGCCCCACAACACAGTGTTCAACCCTGGATTGGTGAACAAAACAAAACCTAGCAAGGCTATCAACAACAGCAAAATAGACGTCAATGAGATCGACGTCCACTTGATGCACTTGCCCATCACTTTGATCATAATTCTGGCCCTAAACTAAAGTGTAACTGGAACTCATCACCTTTTGCTGCATCTAGACCCCAAGCAAAATCTAAGCTCACAGGGCCGACGGGCGACGCCCAACGAACCCCGACGCCGGTACCATGTTTCCATTCAGGTTTATCATTGAAGGCATCACCAATGTCGTAGAATGCTGCGCCCCACCAGTTTCCAACCAAGCGGTATTGGTATTCAAACGAGCTGGTTGCAATGAATTTGGCACCCGTTAGTGCGCCACTTTCATCTCGAGGAGAGATCGACTCATAACCATAACCACGAATGCTATTGTCACCACCAGCAAAGAATCTTAGGGAGGGAGATAGCTTATCAAACTCGTCGGCAAAGTTGCCGCCAAATTGAAGTCGAGTTAAGCCTCGGTGATTGTCGCCAATGCTTCGAATCCAAGCGGTTTGACCTTGAAAACGAACAACCTTAGCTTCAGATAACAAGGTATCATCACCCGCTTCAACCATAATGGTTTGTTTATCGCCCCACATCGGCATCGAACCGCCTCGCGTTCGAGTGCGTGAGAAAGAGATACCCGGCAGCACAAATTGCGCTAAATCATCCTGCAAACCTTGCTCATAGTTTTCGACCAAGTATCGAATGAAGACCGTGCGTTGCCAACCGTTATCCAGTCGCCAATATCTTTCTAGCGCTAAGTTTGACTCCAAACTCTTGGTATCACGATTATCCAAGTTTTTCATACCGTACTTAACTTGATAGTAGTCGTTCAGCACGTCATCCAGAGGGATTTTATAGGTAGCGGTAATCGTCTGTTCAGGTTTAGAAATCGACAGGCTGCTATTGAAGCTATGGCCTTGTTCATTAACCCAAGGTTTTTTCCACTTCAGAGTGCCTTTTACGCCAAGGTCGGTGGATACACCGATACCCGTTTCGATTTGGTTACGAGCTTGCGGAGCAAGGCTAACCTTCATCGGGATCTCTCGGCCTTCGCCTAACTGGCTTAAATCTGGTTCAACAAATACCGAGGAGAACCAATCCGTATTGGACAGGTTTTGGTTGTACTCACCGACTTTGGTGATTGAGTAAGGTTCGCCATCCTCAAATGGTTTAAGTGACTGCACCTTATCTTCTTCTATCTGGCTACCAGTAACCTGAGTAGTACCAAAGTGATAGCGGATACCACTGTTATAATGAAGACGAACATAAGCGCGGTTCAATTCAGGAGCGACTTCTAGCTTACTAAGATCATAAGCACCATCGAAGTAGCCTTTCGCTAAGCCAAGGTTGCGGATCGACGATTTCAAAGAGTCATAATTACCATGATTCAGAGTCGAACCTTTAGACAAGCTACTCTTCGCTATCAAGGCTAAAAAGTCTGGGTCATCCTTGGCTTCACCAGTTAGAACGATATCTGAAGTATAAATAACAACAGGCTCTCCCGGCTCAACCGTAACGGTCATTTCGGTATCATCTTCGGAGTGAGTAAATGTGATTTTAGGGTGGTAGTAGCCTAACGCATTCAGGGCTTCTTTAATCATAGATTCCAAGCGGGATTGGAATCTTAGTGAAACCGAATACTCTTCTTCAGGGATCGCACTCAGATAAGCATCAACATTATCCTCAAGCGCTCCATCTAGCCCTTTGATTTCAAGGGAAACGTCAGCGAAAGCGAGCGTCGATGACAATAGAGTGCCAATCAGAACTGGTAAAGTTTTTCTTATCATGTTTAATTGGTGAAGAAGTTATCAATACGTTAATAAGTGAAAAGAAATAATACCGCTAAATAGGCATTGAGTCTGTAATAAATCCTGGAATAACACGGTCTAATTTAAAGACTTATTCAATATTGACCAACAGTTAATATGAACCCACGTTAAATAAAAGCCAGCGCGGTAAACGTATGCGAAAAGGAATATAACATGCTAAACAAACAACAACTGGTTTCTGCAGCAACCGCACTACCGGGAAATGCTGACCCAATTCGAATCACTGAGCGCCATTTCGTCAATCAAACCGACCTGCTCGATGCACCCACGGGCTCTCAACAAGAAGTCCTGTTTGGTATGGGGTGCTTCTGGGGAGCTGAGCGTTTGTTTTGGCAATTGGATGGCGTTATTTCAACATCCGTTGGTTACGCTGGCGGATACACAGTTAATCCCACTTATGAACAAGTATGTACTGGGCAAACCGGCCATACCGAGGTCGTTCGTGTCATATTTGATAGTGAACAAACCTCTCTAGCTCGAATACTTGAAACCTTTTGGGAGCGTCATGACCCAACTCAAGGGATGCGCCAAGGCAACGATTTAGGGACTCAGTACCGTTCTGCGATTTACACCTTCAGTGAAGAACAACAATCTATCGCTGAGCACTCTAAACGTGAATATCAACGAGCAATGACTGAATCTTTAGGCAACGAGATCACGACGGAAGTTCTGCCTGCTGGAAAATATTTTTTCGCAGAAACCTACCACCAGCAATACCTAGCTAAAAATCCGAATGGGTATTGCGGGTTGGGTGGAACAGGTGTGTGCTTCCCTCCACAATAAAGTGCCGTTCGACATACCATCGTGAACGACACGCATTAAAAAAGGGCTTCCATCAGGAAGCCCTTTTCATTGTTAATCTATTCGGTGCAAGACAAATCGATAAAGCTCAGTTACACCGGCAACGCTGCAATGGTGCCGTTAACTTCTTTAAAAATAGTGAGCTTTTGTTTGTCTGAAACTTCAGGAAGTAGCACCTTGCCTTGGTCGAAGCGAAACTCTCCAACACCTTCAATAGCAAATTGGCCTTTAAACAGGACTTTAACGAAACGCGCCACCTGACGTGGACGGTAAGTAGAAAATTTTCTTAACATAATACAACCTCAATTCCATTTGAGTACTACAGTCACATACCTGAACAGCGTCGCTGTTCAAAGCACATTTAATCGCTAATTCCTTTAGCAAACAGCAAGATAATCTATTGTTCATCTTGATATTGATGCATTATACCTTTTGGTAACAAGCCTGCAACTTCTTTCTACGTCGTACGATAAAAAAGTTAAAGAAGCATTTTTCAAATTTCATATTATACTTCCTGTGCAAACCAATAAGCGGAACAAAAATATAATGAAAAACAAAACTCTACTGGCTTTTCTAGCCGCAGCCTCTCCACTCTTCGCCAATGCTCACAACCTATCAGTAGGCGCTACCCTGCCTGCCGTTGATGTGAGTAACTATGGTGAGATTGTTCTAAACGACGGAAATACTGGATATCAAGCTTGGGCAACCAATGATCTTCTAGGTAAAGTTCGCGTCGTTCAAGCTATCGCTGGCCGCAGCAGCTCTAAAGAGCTCAACGCACCACTGATGGCAGCCATTACCGCATCGAAATTCTCAGAAGACAGCTACCAAACCACCACTATCATCAACCAAGATGATGCGATTTGGGGTACTGGGTCTTTTGTTAAGTCCTCTGCCGAAAGCAGCAAAGAAGAATTTCCATGGTCTTCTATGGTCCTAGATGAAGACGGCGCCGTTGCGTCAACATGGGCTCTAAAAGAAGAAAGCTCAGCGATTATCGTTCAAGACAAGCAAGGTAAAATCTTGTTTGTAAAAGAAGGTGCATTAAACGAATCAGAAGTCACTCAAGTCATTGAGTTGATTAAAGCGAGCCTTTAATAAGATATTCGCGTCTTTTTCGAGACCTAACCAAAGGATATTGTTATATTATAACAGTATCCTTTTTTTAATTCTGTGGTTAATCATCCTGATGTGGCAAAACACACCCAACAATGTGAAACGCAAAACAGGCTTCTTGCTTGGGCTTATGCTCATGTTAAGCGTGTTAGCCGCAACACACATTGTGGATATCGCACCAGAGCACCACACTTCACACCATTGTGAGCTGTTTTCGCTTAATCAGTTCATCACAGCGCACTCACTACCACAGATTCCAGAGTTCCATTCGGAATTTACTGTCGCTATTACAGAGTCAGTAACTTCACTACAGCGGCTATATTTCGCTTATTTGGCACGCTCACCTCCTGTAAGTATCGCTTAATTACCACTACTTTTTAATTAACCTTTATTCAGGAAAAAACATGAAACCTACTTTTTTAGCCGTTGTTATCGGCATGACTGTCTCTACAAATGCTCTAGCTAACGAAGAATTCCGCTCTCATGATGCACACGTACATGGCCAAGTTGAAGTAAACATCGCGCAAGATGGGCAAGAATTGCTTGTTGAAGTAACAGCTCCCGGCGCTGATGTGGTTGGGTTTGAACATGCTCCAGAAACTGCAGAACAGAAGAAAGTGTTTGAACAGGCTATCGCACAATTAAACAAGCCAGAAGAGCTGTTTAGTTTTAATAATGCGAGTTGTACTCTAAAGTTCAAGTCAGTAGCAAACACCTTAGAAGGCGGTCATGACGACCATGAAGGCCATGACCATGCGGAACACGGTCATGGCGACCACAAAGACCATGATCACGCTGAACACGATCATGACGACCACAAAGACCATGACCACGCTGAACACGATCATGATGACCACAAAGACCATGACCACGCTGAGCACGATCATGATGACCACGAAGGTCACGACCACCACGATCATGAAGGCCACGATCACTCAGAAGGTGGCCACGGTGAGTTCACTGTTGAGTACCACTATGAATGTTCAGATGTTGCTAAGCTAGACACAGTTAGCACTCAGTGGTTCTCTAAGTTCAGCAACACTGAAAAAATGACGGTGAACCTACTAACAGACACAGCTCAAGTACAAGAAGTGCTTAACGCAGAGCGTATTAGTTTCCGATTCTAATCACTCCTAGATCGGATTAAACGTAAAATAAACAGCCAGGTAAGTCATCGCTTACTTGGCTGTTCAAATCGGTGTGTTCCTGGGAATTTATGTTTCAAATTACTGTCCAGTAGATACACCGCTTTAATTATTGGAGCTAGCATGTCTTCTGACAGTTCATCACTTGTGGTCAAACTCGAAAATATCAGCTTTCGTTGGAAGCCTGAATTACCACCAACGCTAGAGATCCCCTCTCTTCACATCCAAGCCCAAGAGCACCTTTTTATTAAAGGGCCAAGTGGTTGTGGAAAATCAACTTTGTTAGGGCTACTGACCGGAATCAACCAAGCTGAGCAAGGAGAAGTCTCTATCCTTGATCAAGACCTCACTCAGCTTACACCTCGTCAAAGAGATAAATTCAGAGCCGATCATATTGGTTATATTTTCCAACAATTTAACCTGCTTCCTTATCTATCAGTTATCGATAACGTGACGCTTCCTTGCCAGTTTTCACAGATACGTAAACAGCAAGTCGCTGAAAGCCAGAAAAGCTTACAAGAGACGGCTCGAGAGTTGTTACTCAGATTAAAACTACCTCAAGCTTTAATGGATAAGCCCGTTACCGAGTTAAGCATCGGTCAACAACAACGTGCTGCTGCCGCTCGTGCTTTGATCGGCCAACCCAAAATCATTATTGCCGACGAGCCAACCTCGGCTTTGGATCATGACAACCGAGAAGCTTTTATCGAACTGTTGTTAGAACAAGCCAACCAGGCAGGTTCTACTCTTATCTTTGTTAGCCATGATCCAACACTAGAAAAATTATTCACTCGAACCATAGATTTAAAAACCGTTAACCAAGCTAAGGTTGTCGTATGAAAGTAATTACTCACTTAGCCTTAAAAAGCGTACTCAACCGTAAAGCCACGGCTATTCTCACCATTCTCACGGTGGCGGTATCTGTCATTCTCTTGCTCGGCGTAGAACGCGTTAGAACCGAAGCAAAAAGTAGCTTCGCCAATACGATTTCAGGTACTGACCTTATCGTTGGTGGCCGCTCTGGTCAGGTCAACCTGCTGCTTTACTCAGTATTCAGAATCGGTAATGCGACCAACAACATCGACTGGAAAAGCTATGAAGAATTTAGCCAGCACAACGCAGTAAAGTGGGCGATACCAATATCATTGGGCGATTCACACAAAGGCTTCCGTGTGATGGGTACAAATCATAGTTACTTTGAAAACTATCGCTATGGAAGTAAGCAATTACTTACTTTCCAACAAGGTAAAGAGTTTAATCAGCTATTTGACGTAGTGATTGGTGCCGACGTCGCGAAGAAGCTAGATTACAAAATAGGTGATCAAATCATTCTTGCGCACGGTATCAGTGATGTTGCGTTTAGCCGTCACGATAATCTGCCCTTCAAGATTGTGGGAATACTCGCGCCAACAGGAACACCAGTAGACAAAACCGTACACGTATCGCTAGAGGCAATCGAAGCAATTCATGTTGGCTGGGAATCAGGTGCCAACCTCGGGCACACACCGAATGCTGAAGCGCTAAAGCAACGTGACTTCCAACCGAAGCAGATTACCGCGATGATGGTTGGCCTTAAATCGAAGATCCAAACCTTCGCACTGCAACGAGAAATCAATAACTACCGCCAAGAACCTTTAAGCGCCATTATGCCGGGCATTGCGCTTCACGAATTGTGGGGAATGATGGCTGTAGCAGAACAAGCACTACTGATTGTTTCAGGGTTTGTTGTCGTCGCCGGTTTATTGGGCATGCTCAGTAGCCTACTCACTAGCTTGCAAGAAAGGCGCCGAGAGATGGCCATCCTACGTGCGATGGGCGCAAGACCTCGTCATGTGTTTGGTTTACTGATCAGTGAAGCCAGTGCGCTAACCTTCCTTGGCATTACATTAGGTGTTGCAGTATTGTTTGCGCTGATCGCAGTGGTTGCTCCTATTGTGCAACAAAGTTATGGTATCAACATATCGATATCCGCAATCACACCGCATGAGTGGAAACTGCTTATGCTGGTACAAGTTGCTGGAATCATTATCGGCTTTATTCCCGCTTTCAGGGCTTACCGCCAGTCATTGTCTGATGGCATGACGATTCGAATCTAAAATAGGAACCTACGATGCAACGCAAATTCCTACTGATACTTGGGCTACTTCTGTTCCCATTTATCAGTACAGCTCACGCTGAAACCACTCAGAATGACGAATCGGTATTAACACTTGAATGGATTGATTTGATTCCAGAATCAGAACGTGCTCAGCTAGATTCATTTGGTATGCCGATGGTTGACCACAATAGTATGGACAAACCTCAACAATCGACACTTGGTGCTGTTCGCCCAGAGCTGAATGGCAGCACAGTGAAGATTCCTGGCTTTGTGATTCCATTGGAAGGTGATGAGAATATGATCACTGAGTTTCTGCTGGTACCGTACTTTGGCGCATGTATCCACGTGCCACCGCCGCCACCGAACCAAATCATCTACGTGAAGTTCCCGAAAGGTGCACCAATACAGCAGTTATGGGATGTGATCTATTTGGTCGGAACGCTGAAAACTGAGTCAATCAGCCATGACTTAGCGCAAACCGGTTATCTTATTGAAGGTACTGCGATTGAAGAGTATGACGACATGTAGTCATTAGAAGGGTGGCTCAAGGATGAGCTGCCGTCACTGAACGAGTGTGATCATTCAATAACAGTTTAATAACGATAATTTTCTTCTGAATTACGCGATGTAATTAGATAAGTAAGCTAGAACAGCGACATAAATCGCGAGTAATAACCCGATACTAAGCTGTTTCTTCAGCTTGTTATCATTGACTTGATTCATAACTCCTCCTTGAGAATTACAACAAATTTAACATTTTATTATCATTAACAAAAGTAAAATTTTGTTGAAACCTTCAACTATGCTCGCAAAATCTAGCCACCAATAAGATAAAGAGTTACATTTTAGACAGTTATACCAATCACAATAAGTAAGTGTTCAGAAATAGCGTAGGAAAAAGCCTTGAGAACAAGGCGGAGCTTTTTGATAAGTAGTTATTCTACAATCAAAAGTTCTAACGCCGTTATCGAGCGTTTTAACAAGCTAGAGCGAGCAATTATTTACTACGATTGGTCTTGAGTCGTCTCCTAACGGTACTCTTATGTCAAAAACCAAACAGCCAGTGATCATTGAGCATGCTAGCGACACACAGCATAAGCATGAGAAAAAGCCTCATATTGCCGACAGTGCCAGCAGAATGCTGCACATCGCACAAAGCTTCGGCCTCGATTCCTTAATTAGTCATAGTGCCAAGCCAAAGGATAAAGCTGAGAGTACGCTTATCGAACGGGCACTATTGCGAGAGAAAAAACGTAGAGAGCTTCGCCAAAAGAACCTAGAACAGATTCTAAAGTTGGCGCACTCTTCATGTAAGGATGAAGCGGCTGGAGACCCGGATCAGGACTGGTTATACCGTTTCTTCGACATGGCACAAGAGATCCACAATACATCGATGCAGAGGCTATGGGCTCAAGTACTGAAACGAGAAGTCACCAACCCAGGCTCGACGTCGATGAAGGCACTGCAAATCTTAAAAGACATGACACCAAAAGAAGCGTTAACCCTACAAAGGGCAGCATCACTGGGTTGTAGCTTTGGTAGCGATAACAGCAGAAAGCTCTTACTCGGCTTTAAATCTCATGCTGGGCTATTCAACTTTGGCAAAAGGGACACCACCAACACCATCAACCTTGGTGGGCACAACCTGCCCTACTCCAGCTTGCTCCACTTGATAGAGCTCGGGATTATTCTGGGCACAGAATTAGAATCCGGAGAGATTGATTTCGATCCAGCCCTGCACCTAACCTATCAAGGTAAGAGCATGTCACTGGCACCATTATCAAAAGGCGTGAAGCTGGTTTACTACCGATTCAGCCCTACAGGCAATGAGCTTTGTACCTTGCTCGGTAACAAGCCAAACACGCAGTATTACGATCAACTGATTGCACTATTGAGCCAGAAATTCACAGTACAGACAGAAGTGAAAAGCAGCGTAAATTACACCGTCTAGACACTCGACGGAGCTAAAATTGACGGTGTAAAAAGTGAAGTATAGAGAGGAATAAAGAGAATCTAGAGGATAGGTTTCTTGTCTAGGTAAACTAAGGCTGCACTATTTATCGGTCGTGAATAAACAGATAAACAGCTGAATAGCCTTAGTCATACCAACGATCTCAGTTGTCTAAGATATTTCGCTTCTCCAACGCATCAATACACAGTTCGACCAATTCATCGAGTGTCTTCTCACCTGCAGGTAGATCAATCTCAGGGTTCAGAGGCGCTTCGTACACTGAACTAATACCTGTGAAGTTCGGGATTTCTCCGGCACGTGCTTTCTTATACAGACCTTTAGGATCACGCTGTTCGCAAACCTCTAATGGCGTATTGACGAACACCTCAAGAAATTCACCTTCCGGCAATAAATCTCTCACGAGTTGCCTTTCAGCTTGATGCGGAGAAATAAAGGCTGACAACACGATCAAGCCTGCATCTGCCATCAATTTAGCAAGCTCACCAATACGACGGATGTTCTCTCGACGATCTTGCTCAGAGAAGCCAAGGTCACTACATAATCCATGACGCACATTGTCGCCATCCAATAAATAAGTATGGTAACCAAGCTGTGCCAAGCGATTTTCTAATGCTCCAGCGACTGTCGATTTACCAGAACCAGACAAACCCGTGAACCAGAGCACGGCTGGCTTTTGTGATTTCAGATCCGCGCGAAATGTTTTATCAATCGAGTGTTGATGCCACACAACATTCTCATCTTTGGATTTGAGTACTGCGGTCATAATTAGTCCTTTAAATAAACAGCATTAAAATGGGAAAAAATAAGGAATTAGGGTCAGCACCAAGCCCGAATATACAATCGAGATTGGAATGCCGATACGCAGATAATCCGTTAAATGGTAATTACCTACGCTATAAACAAGTAAGTTGGTTTGGTAGCCGTATGGAGAGATAAAACTGGCACTGGCACCAAACAGTACCGCCATGATGAACGGCATAGGGTCAACGCCATAACCTACTGCCATACTGTAGCCAATCGGAAATGAGAGTGCTGCAGCCGCATTATTGGTCACCAGCTCTGTCAAAACCAAAGTCATAAAGTAGGTAGCAACTAACGCACCGAATACGCCCCAGCCATTAAACGCCTCCATAAACATCAGCCCCATCCGCTCAGATAAACCCGATGAAATCATCAGTTGAGCAATAGAAAGTGCAGAGCCCACGATCACCACAATATCAACTGGGAAACGGCGGCGGAGCTCACCCAGTTGCACCACGCCAAATGCCACCAGCAACAGTAGAAAACCAGCTAAGCCTTTGATAATAGGTACTGCATCGATAAGGGCTAAACCAATCACGCTAGCAAAGCCGAGCAACACGAACGTCGATTTGTCGGCATCAAGCTTGGCACTCGAATCTAAGTCATTCATCAACACAAACTCTTTGTTGTGTTGTTGGCGCTGTTCTTCAAAGCGTTTACCTGGAACCAAAATCAAGGTATCACCAGCGGTCAATGTGATATTCCCTAGCCCACCTTCTAGGCGTTCATGGCCACGACGAATAGCAACCACAACCGCATCGAAACGATCTCTAAATTGGCTGGTTTTCAGGGTTTTGTTACAGAAGCTTGCCGACGAACTCACCACCACTTCAACAAAGCTCTGGCCATTCAAATGATGCTGACCAAACAGGGTTAAACCTTGGATTTCTTGCAGTGTTGCAACACTCTCTACATCACCACAAAACAGCAATCGGTCGCGAGCTTGAAGAATAAAATCAGGGTCAATCGACGCGGTGGTTTTACCGTCTCGAATCACTTCGGCTAAGAACAGTTTTCTAAGAGCTCTAAGATTATTTTCACTGACGCTACGGCCAACTAATGGAGAACCTGGCTCAACTCGCGCCTCGAGAAAGTAAGGCAGATCATCTTGAGAACCATCATCGTAGCTGGGTAGAAAATAGCTAAGAGGAATAAGGATCAATACCCCACCGACCAAAACCGCTAAACCGATCAAGGTAGGTGTGAAAAAGTTTAAGCTCGGTAAACCTGCATCTTCAACAAAACTATTGATGATCAAATTGGTAGAGGTGCCGATCAATGTCAGGGTGCCACCTAAGATGGCAGCGTATGACAAAGGGATAAGTAACTTAGACGGCGCGTGCTGTTGATTACGTTTGATCGCCCCGATCAAAGAAACAACCACCGCGGTGTTATTAGTAAAAGAAGAAAGTAACGCTGTAGAAATACCCAACTTCGCAACCACGGTACCTAGCCTACCTTCAGAGATATTGCGGCTAACCCAGCTGATTAAGCGAGTTTTCTCCAACGCACTTGATGCGAGGATCAGAAGAATTAAAGTCAGTAACGAGGAGTTAGTGAAGTTATTAGCCAAGCTCGACAAGTCGATCATGCCAGCCATAAAAGCAATAAACGCCGCGCCAGCAAAGATAAAGCTTGGCTTAATACGGGTAACGAGCAGGCAAGTAATGATGCCGAGCAAAATCGCTAATACAAATCCTTGTTGCCACATATACCCGTCCTTTATGGCGGAAACGATCGGTTTCCGCCTGATTCAATAAGCTGTTACTTGGTCGTTTATGACTTCAGTAGTTGGCTTAGATCTTTGGCATCCCAATGAGGGAAATGTTTGCGAACCAATGCGTTGAACTCAAGTTCAAATGCAGAGAAGTTACCGACTTGCTGTTCAACAGAGTCCAAACGGTCTCGAATCAAACCCGCACCAACCGTCACGTTGGTTAGACGGTCGATAACGATGAAGCCACCGGTATCCGCACTCTCACGGTATTTATCCAATGCAACAGTCTCGTTCAAAGACCATTCACACAAGCCAATACCATTCAGTGGTAACTCATCGACAGCGTGGGTCGACAGGTTGTTGATGTCATATTGGTGGCGAACTGTTTCAACCTGACCGACGGTTTTCTTGCCTGCGATCTTGATGTCGTAAGCTTTGCCCGGTTGCAATGGTTGCTCTGTCATCCACACGATGTCAGCCAATACGTGGTTAGTGGATTCAATCTGCGCGTTTTCTAGCACAATCAAATCACCACGACTGATATCAATCTCATCTTCAAGAGTCAGTGTTACTGCCAAGCCCGCTTGCGCAGACTCCAAATCACCATCAAAAGTTACAATGCGTGCAACCTTAGAGGTTTTACCCGACGGCAGCGCCTTGATTTCATCACCGACACTGACACGGCCAGAGGCAACGGTGCCAGCAAAACCGCGGAAGTCTAAGTTAGGACGATTGACGTACTGAACTGGGAATCGGAATTCACCTGCCGAACGCTTTTGGTCAATGTCGACGTTCTCTAACACTTCTAGCAGAGATGGGCCTTCGAACCATGCAAGCTCTTTACTTGGTGCAGCAACGTTGATGCCTTCAAGCGCCGATACTGGCAAGATCTGAATATTGGTTTCGCCTTCTAGGTTTTCTGCAAACTCTAGGTATTCATCGCGAATTTCTTCAAAACGATCTTGCGCGTAATCCACGAGATCCATCTTGTTTACAGCAACGATGAAATGCTTCAAACCAAGCAGGTTAGAGATAAACGAGTGACGACGTGTTTGATCCAGAACGCCCTTACGAGCATCAATCAAGATCACCGCCAGATCACACGTTGAAGCGCCTGTTGCCATGTTGCGCGTATACTGCTCATGCCCAGGAGTATCAGCAATAATGAACTTACGTTTTTGAGTCGAGAAGTAGCGGTAAGCCACATCGATCGTGATCCCTTGCTCACGCTCTGCCTGCAGACCATCAACAAGCAGTGCCAAATCAGGTTTCTCACCTGTCGTTCCCACTCGTTGGCTATCCGAGTGAACCGCCGCTAGCTGATCTTCATAAATCTGTTTTGTATCATGGAGTAAGCGACCGATTAGCGTACTTTTACCGTCATCTACCGAGCCACAAGTTAAAAATCTAAGCATAGATTTATGCTGATGCTGACTTAGATAACCTTCAATCCCTAGTTCAGCCAATTCGGCTTCTACTGCACTATTCATTTTTCTTTCCTTAGATTCTTAGAAATAACCTTGGCGCTTTTTCAGCTCCATAGAGCCCGACTGATCATGGTCAATCGCTCGACCTTGACGCTCACTAGACGTCGCCACCAGCATCTCTTCAATAATGCCCGTTAGCGTATTCGCCTCAGATTCAACCGCTCCGGTTAATGGGTAACAGCCTAAAGTACGAAAACGAACGCTTTTCTCTTCAATCACTTCACCTTCTTGCAGCTCCATACGGTCATCATCAACCATGATCAGCATGCCATCACGCTCAACTACAGGGCGTTTGTCTGAAAGGTAAAGTGGAACAATATCGATGCTCTCTAGATAGATGTATTGCCAGATATCGAGCTCAGTCCAATTAGATAGCGGGAAGACACGAATGCTTTCGCCCTTATTAACCTGACCGTTGTAGGTGTGCCAAAGCTCTGGACGCTGGTTTTTTGGATCCCACGTATGGTTCTTATCACGGAAAGAATAAACACGTTCTTTCGCACGAGATTTTTCTTCATCACGACGCGCACCACCAAAAGCCGCATCGAATCCATACTTGTTTAACGCCTGCTTAAGGCCCTGTGTTTTCATGATGTCAGTGTGCTTCGAAGAACCATGTACAAATGGGCTACAACCCATCTCAATACCTTCTGGGTTCTTATGTACTAAAAGGTCGAAGCCGTACTTTTTAGCCGTACGATCACGAAACTCAATCATCTCGCGGAATTTCCAATCCGTATCTACATGCAATAGCGGGAATGGAATCTTGCCTGGATAAAACGCTTTGCGAGCTAAATGAAGCATCACAGAAGAATCTTTTCCGATGGAGTACATCATCACTGGGTTATCAAACTCAGCCGCTACTTCACGGATAATATGAATACTTTCCGCTTCGAGCTGTTTTAGGTGGGTTAAACGTTCTTGGTCCATTTCAGTGCTTCCTTTAAGGCTCGCGTTACGAGCAATTCATTACTTGGTCTTGCCAAGCATGGGATTTAACTCATCCACTTGAGTGAATGGGAGTATTGGCACTAGAAGAAAACAGAAGCTTCGTTTTGAGCTATCCTTGCTATTCATCTGCCTGATACGTCCTTGATATAGGCATTATGACGAGCCTCTCATATTACTGGAAATTCTAAAATTTCATTTTTTATTCGAAAAGCTGATAAGGGATTAAATTTACCGATAAGCAGGTGAAATGAATGGACTAATATTATCGATATCAGTTGCGCGTCGATTGAGCAGCTTTGGGAGGCGTCTTGCAGAACACCATAAAGTAATCGATCTAAGTCACGAATTAACATTCGTTGTAATCATTGTTTCATTCGGTTTTGTTACATTACGCAACGAATTTTCTACTATCCACTTTGGAGCTACAAAATGAAAGTTGCAATGAAACCTTTGTCATTGGCTGTACTTGCGGGTCTTGGTTTGACTTTAGCAGGCTGCACAACAACACCAGATACCGATGAAGTGATTAAATTACGTGTCGTAGAAACGACGGATATCCATACCAACCTAATGGATTACGACTACTACAAAGACAAGCCATCGAAAAAAATCGGCTTAGCACGTACTGCAACTTTAGTAAAAGAAGCTCAAAGCGAAGTAACCAACAGCGTTTTAGTTGATAACGGTGACTTGCTGCAAGGTAGCCCAATGGGTGACTACATGGCAGACAAAGGCATCGAAGCGGGCGAAGTTCACCCTGCATACAAAGCTATGAACCAACTAAGTTACGACGCTGCAAACCTAGGTAACCACGAATTCAACTACGGTCTTGAGTTCCTAGAAGAATCTATCAACGACGCTGATTTCCCGTACATCAGTGCTAACGTTTACGACGCAGAAACCAAAGAACACTACTTCACGCCTTATATCATCAAGACGCACACGTTCGAAGATACTGCTGGCGTAGAGCACGAAGTAAAAGTGGGTTACATCGGTTTCGTTCCACCACAAATCATGACGTGGGATAAGAAGAACCTTGAAGGTAAAGTGATCGCTCGCGATATCATTGAGACGGCTAACGAGTTAGTGCCTCAAATGAAAGCGGAAGGCGCTGAAGTTATCGTTGCTATCCCTCACTCAGGCGTATCAACTGACCCATACAAAAATGGCGAAGAGAACTCAACGTTCTACCTATCTGAAGTAGACGGCATCGATGCGATCGCATTCGGCCACTCTCACGCAGTTTTCCCAGGTAAAGGTTTTGATGACATTCAAGGCATCGACAACGAAACTGGCACAATGAACGGCGTTGCGGCAGTAATGCCAGGTCGTTGGGGTAGCCACGTTGGTGTTATGGATCTAACACTTGCACAAAAAGACGGTAAGTGGGAAGTTGTTAAAGGCCAATCAGAAGCACGCCCTATCTACGACAAAATCGAGAAGAAATCGCTTGCTGCAGCTGATGAAGGCATCGTAACAGCACTAGAAAAAGATCACGCTGGTACTCGTGAGTTTGTTAACCAACCGATTGGTAAAGCAGACGATGTGATGTACAGCTTCTTGTCTCTAGTACAAGACGATCCAACAGTTCAAATCGTTAACCTTGCACAGAAAGATTACGTTGAGCAATTCATCCAAGGTGACCCAGACCTAGATGGTACGCCAGTACTTTCAGCAGCTGCACCATTCAAGGCCGGTGGCCGTAAGAATGACCCAGCGAACTTCACTGAAGTTGAATCTGGTCAACTAACCTTCCGTAACGCAGCTGACTTGTACCTTTACCCGAACACGCTAGTTGCGATGAAGGTAACAGGTCACGAAGTAAAAGAGTGGCTTGAGTGTTCTGCTGGTCAATTCAACCAAGTTGATGTTAACTCAACAGCACCACAACAGTTGATCGAGTGGGATAACTTCCGCACTTACAACTTCGATGTTATCGACGGTGTTGATTACCAAATCGACGTAACTCAACCTGCGAAATACGATGCAAACTGTAAAGTCGTTAACCCTGACTCACAGCGTATTGTTGGCCTAACTTACCAAGGTAAGCCAATCGACATGAAGCAAGACTTCCTGATCGCAACCAACAACTACCGTGCATACAGCGCTAAGTTCCCAGGCACAGGTGAAGACTTCATCGCATTTGATGCACCAGATGAGAACCGTACTGTTCTTGCAAACTACATCTCTCGCGTAAGCAAAGAACAAGGTCAAGTGAGCCCAAGCGCAGATAACAATTGGTCATTTGCACCAATCAAAACGGATAACAAGCTAGATATCCGCTTTGAAACATCTCCAAGCGACAAAGCAGCAGAGTTCATTAAAGAGAAAGGTCAATACCCGATGAAACGTGTTGCGACTGACGATGTTGGTTTTGCTGTTTACCAGATTGACCTAACTAAATAGATTGCTTAAGTAATCCATAGTTAACGTTCTGAAAGGCTGAGTTTTACGACTCAGCCTTTTTCTTTTCTTCTAAATGTTCAGCCCAAAGCCCTAATTTTCGAACGACAAACTCTCGTTCAACCCGCTTCCAAATGCCACGCCTTCAGCTTCAAAACAGCAGTCAAACAGCAGTCAAACAGCACGACTCAAACCACCAATTGAATGAATCCAACACAAAAAAACACTAATCAGCTGTAAGTTTTTATCTGCTCCTCCTGTCTATTTAATTTACTACACTCAATGAATGGTGGTTAAGCCATTCATCTATAGGATAGATAAGGACATTTAATGAGCACCGTCGAGAGCATTCAAGCATGGTTACATTCAGGGGAGGAGTCGCTGCTATGGCTGATGCTTGGCATCATCGCGCTTTCTTATCTGCTTGAAGATCTTGCGATTGTTACGGCGGCAGGTATCGCGACTCAAGGTCTAATACTTCCTCAATATGCGCTGCTTGCTATTTTCATCGGTATTGCCACGGGTGATCTCGGTCTTTATTACCTGGGTAAATCAGGACGTTACTTCCGAGGTGTTCGATATAAAGCCCTCACTAATAAGTACTTTCGTTCGCTTCGTACCAAATTACGTCAGAACGCATTCAGCAGCCTTTTTGTTATCCGCTTTATTCCCGGGCTTCGTACCGTCGGCTTTACCTTAAGTGGCTTTTTCGCCATCCCACTGCCTACTTTCTTGTTTGCCGTGATTAGTGCCACTGCGCTCTGGACTGGCATTGTCTTCTCTGCCATCTACTATTTAGGGACATCAGCGTGGCTGCAAGCCTCTGAATATCAATGGATCATCATCCCGTGTGCCATCGCTTTGCTGTTTATCGGCAATCGATTAATGAATAGAACCTACTCTAGAGGATTATCATGAGTTCACCGCAAGATATTCGCATCATTCCAGCACATCAAATTAATGCAGGCATGCCTTTGCTTGAAAAAGATACCGTGCGCAGCGTCTCTCCTTATGAGTTTCTTCCAACTTGGTTCTTCTACACGCCAGTGGTGATTCAAAGCCTGATGCAAGGGTTACGGCACTTTGACTGGGCACTGCCGCTCATCGCCAACCCAAGCATCAAGTTAAGCGGTATGGTAGGCGAATCAAAACACGAGATATTAAGCCTTGCCGGATCTTCAAGTCAGCGTTGGATCTCACCGTTTATCACCCTAACCAAAACGGATCTCAGCAGTAAAAAACAAGCCGAAGACGCACGCAGCGCACTCATACAAACGGATCTTGATTTCCCTATCGTGGCTAAGCCGGATCTTGGCTGTCGAGGTGTCGGAGTTAAGCTGATCAACACACAAGATCAACTTGAGCAGTATGTTGAATCTTTCCCAAATAATGCTCGCTTTCTACTGCAGAAAAAGGCGCCTTATCAAGCCGAAGCGGGTGTTTTCTACGTTCGTTACCCAAATAAAAAGCAAGGTGAGATCATCTCGATCACACTCAAATATGCGCCAATGGTGATGGGTGATGGCAAGTCGACACTCAAGCAGTTAATTGAAAACAGCCCGCGCGCTGGGCAGCTCAGTCACCTGTATCTACCAAGGCATGAAGATAAATTGGATCACGTGCTCGCAGAGGGCGAAGAGTTCCAACTCGCGTTCGCAGGTAGCCATAGCCGTGGCTGCATCTTCCGCGATGGCAATCAATACATCACTCGGGCTTTAACTGAACGTTTAGACGAGATATTCGATGACTTCGATGGTTTTCATTTTGGCCGACTCGACGTCAAGTTTAAGGACATGCACAGCCTAATGAACGGCGAGGATTTCACGATCCTTGAGGTCAATGGCGCAAGCAGTGAGGCTGGGCATATCTGGGATCGCAACACACCGCTGCGAGAGATATTTTCTACGCTACTACTGCAATACCGCATTCTTTTTGATATTGGCGCTCAGCAAAAACAACGAGGCCATAAGACTCCTTCTTTCAAAAGCTTATTCGCTGCGTGGCAAGAAGAGCGACGCCTTGTTCAACAATATCCGACCACTGACTAACTTTGTACGAGGACCATGAATGAACCCCATAGCCCAACCGAGCGCCCTCACTTCTTTCTCTCCTAGTATCAAGGGAGCGGTAGAAATATTGAATCAGGGTCTAGAGTTTTTGTTAGCGATATCTGACAGCGACTATCTGACACGAGCAAAGCCGCACGTCACAAGCTCTATTGGTGAGCATACTCGTCACACGCTCGATCTTTTTCACGCTTTAATTTTAAAAGAGAATGCGACCGTTGATTACAACACTCGCCGTCGTGGTCATCCCGTCGAATACGACCGCTCAATTGCAGTAAAAGAGATCCATTATGTGATCAACTGGCTTGAACGACTAGACCGCAGAGATCTCGAAGCGCCTATCATGATCCAAACCGAAGTTTCAATGGATACACAAGTATTCGCCAGCCTGCCTTCTACGTTAGAAAGAGAGGTCACCTTTGCTGCTCTGCATGCCAATCATCACTACGCGATGATCAAGGTGATCACCACCTTCCTAGACGTCGAAACATGCAATACCTTTGGTTATGCCCCAACCACCAGCAGCTATCTGAGGGAGCAATAATCATGTGTTCAGTATCTTGGCTGCTTGAAGAAAATGGTTATCAGGTCTTTTTTAACCGTGACGAACAAAAGACGCGAGCACTAGCAATGCCACCTAAACAGTATCGAGTCAACGGTGTCGATATCATCATGCCACTCGACCCAACTGGCGGTGGTAGCTGGATCAGTATCAATGAGTTCGGGCTTTCGCTATGCCTACTCAATAACTATCAAGGTATAGTGCCTGTTGGACCTTTAGTCAGCCGTGGTTTGCTACTCAAGAATCTATCATCGAGTCGTAATATCAGTCAGCTCTCTGAAGCATTTCACAAGCTAGATCTACACTCTTTTGTCCCATTTACCTTGCTGGCTTTCGCGCCCAATCTAACCCAACACAATGGTCTGGTTATCGCCTACATGTGGGATGGTATTCAACAGCAAATAGTCGACACCGATTCTCCACTCTTCTCATCCGGTGTTGATTTAGAGCGAGTGCAAGCTTACCGACAAGCAAAATACGATCAGCTTATGGCAACAGGTAAGAATCAACAGAACTTACTTAAGTTTCACTCTCACCATCACAACGAACAACCTCATTTAGCAACCTGTATGCATCGCGAAGACGCACATACAGTGAGCTTTACACACTTACGTAATCTGCATGGCCAAGCCTCTATGTTTTATGCACCCGGCTCACCATGCGAACCCATTAAACCATGCCAGATAAATCAGCAGCGCTTTACCTTTGATTTATCACCCGCAATCAATCTATAGATGGAGTCCATCATGAGAAAACTATTCACCATGGTTCTGCTACTTGTTAGCCCGTACGTATTTGCTGCCGATGAAATCTACACTGGCTTCTTTAGCAGTAAGGCGCTCGATGGCTACGATACCGTCGCGTATTTCACTTCCGGTAAGCCCATTGAAGGCAGTAAAAAATTCAGCACTGAGTACAAAGGCGCGGATTGGTATTTCTCTTCTGAAAAGAATCTGACTTTATTTGTTAATAATCCTGAAAAATATGCCCCTCAATATGGTGGCTATTGCGCTTGGGCTGTATCAGCGAAAAGTGACTTTGCACCGGGTGACCCACAGTATTGGACCATAGTTGATGACAAACTTTATCTTAACTACGACCAAGAGATTAAGCAGCGCTGGGAACAAGACCAAGCACAGCATATTCAACAAGCCGATAAAGTTTGGCCGCAACTGATTAAGTAAGGTAATTTCATTATGATTGATAGTCCTTTTCGTTTACCACGTTACACGCCTTTTGGTTTAGGTGAGTCTGTTGTCGAGTGGGCAACTGGGCTATCTAAGCTAGACCGACTCTACCAAGATCGTAAAAACGAGTTATCTAGCTTCGAATTCATGAATTACACTCTGTCGGCGCTCAATATCGACTACTCGGTTGCATCGGGAAGCACGGAAAACATCCCGGAAGAAGGGCCTGTCGTGATTGTGGCGAACCACCCGCTTGGCGCCATCGAAGGCGTGATCCTTGCCGATCTCGTAGGATCAGTAAGAAAGGATGTGAAGGTGCTGGCCAATGAGTTACTTAAGCGCCTGCCTGAACTGGATGATCTTTTCATCGGTGTCGATGTCTTTAACAGTAAAGAATCGAAACGCACCAATGCCAAAGCGATTCGAGATGCCAATCGTCATTTGGCTGATGGTGGACTATTGATTGTATTCCCAGCAGGTGAAGTATCAAGCTACCGTAAAGGGGCAAAAACACTGACAGACATCGAGTGGAGCAAGTCGGTAGCGAAATTCGTCAAACGTCACCAAGCCACCACGGTACCTATCTTTATCAATGGCAAGAACAGTGAGCTTTTCTATCAAGCGGGTCGTGTTCATCCACTGTTGAGAACCGCTCTACTCGGGCGTGAACTTCTTAATAAACAAGCGACAACTATCTCTATCTCGATTGGCTCATCGATTCCGTATTCAGAGATAAAATCTTTTGAAAAAGAGATGGATATCGTCAACTACCTACGACTTAATACCTATCTAATGAGTCAACAAGATAGTCCGAACACGCCAATCCACGCGCCCTCTTTCGATACCCAAGTGATAGCGCCTATTCAACCAGAAGTCTTATCAATAGAGATAGACTCACTCCCTGAAGAGATGAAACTGCTCGAGCAAGGGAACTTTGAGGTCTACTGCACGCCTAGCCAATCCATTCCTAACTTAATGCGCGAGATTGGTCGAGTAAGAGAAGAAAGCTTTAGAGAAGTCGGAGAAGGCAGCGGGCTGGCCTGTGATTTAGATGAGTATGACCTTTACTACCATCAACTGTTTGTGTGGAATAAAACCAAGGCAGAACTGGTCGGGGCGTATCGACTCGGTATGGTCGACAAACTCATCGCTGAGCACGGGCTTGATCAGCTCTACTCTCGTAGCCTGTTTAACTACAACCAAGAATTCATTGATACTCTAGAAAACAGCATTGAGCTTGGGCGATCGGTAGTAAGTAAACCTTACCAAAAGAGCCTGAACTCACTGTTACTATTGTGGAAAGGCATTGCGACTTTTGTTTCTCGTCACCCTCAATATACCCATCTGTTCGGCCCAGTCAGTATCAGTAATGATTACAGCCACAATGCGCGTCTGTTGATCGCGACCACCTTATCAATCCATCACTACGATGAGGAAAAGGCGAACTTGGTTTCACCTTCGTCACCACTCAATACCAGCAGTCATGTGTTCTGGCAGAATCATCTATTATCGTCACTGGCGAGTGTGCCCCTACTTTCAAAAGTATTAGCACGGATGGAACAAGGAAAAGGCTTACCGGTATTATTGCGCCAATACCTAGGGATGAACGGGAAACTGGTGTGTTTTAACGTCGACCCATCATTTAATGATGCCTTAGATGGTTTGATTGTCGTGAACCTTAAGAAGGTTCCATTGAAGACCTTAGGTAAATACATGGGCAGAGAACTTGCTCAAGATTACCTAGAGCAACACGCACGCCTCTGATTTATCCTGCTCTGTACCTCTCTCCAAATAAGTGCGATGATTTCGGCACTTATTTGGGTTAGGTTATTTTCATGCACACCTCTTTTATCGAACAACTGCAAAGCTTCGACTTCTCTGAAAGCCAGATTGAATCTCTACTCGCTGTCGCCAAGCCACTTGAGCTGCCAACCAGACACATCTTGATCAATCAAGGTGAGATGGCGAGTTCAATCTACTTTGTACTTGAAGGCTTGTGCCATGCCTGCTACCTCACTGATGATGGTAAGCAATACAGTAAAGAGTTCTATTGGGAACAAGATTGGATCATCGGCTTTGAGAGTCTGATAAAAAGCCAAGCGTCCCCTTACCTATTAGAAACGCTGACTCCCATCACCATGTTAGAGCTGCCAATGAATGCGGTTATCGAGTGGCGTGCATCAAATAATCCTTTGTATTTAAAGCTGTTAGAAACACAGCTGATGCATAAGGAAAACAAAGAACGCTTCATGCTGCTCTATACACCAGAGCAACGCTATCAGCTGTTCTGCGAGCACTATCCCGACCTTGAGCAGCGCTTGAACGACAATCAAATTGCAGCCTACCTAGGAATAACCGCAATCAGCCTGAGCAGAATTAAAGGTCGAATTAACAATAGTTAATGCCAACAATCATCGCGCATAGTACATTCAGAGCATCGATAATCTCTGGATGTAAACATGATCACTTGGCACTCAATTCCTTTTTCTGAACTCTCAACACAACAGCTTTATCAACTACTTAAATTAAGAGTCGATGTATTTGTGGTCGAGCAGACTTGTCCTTATCCAGAGCTGGACGGTAAAGATACACTCGCGGGTGTTGAGCACCTGCTTGGCTATGCTGATGAAGAGTTGGTAGCGTGTGCACGTTTATTACCACCAGGTACCTCTTACGACAACACCAGCATCGGTCGAGTCGCAACCAAGCAATCGGCAAGAGGTGGTGGCTTGGGGCATCAATTAATCAAAGAAGCATTAACACGCTGCGAGGCTCTTTGGCCAAATACGGCCATTGATATTGGCGCGCAGCAACACCTAGAAAACTTCTATGCGAGCCACGGCTTCAACACCATCTCGGATATGTACCTCGAAGATGACATTCCTCATATAGACATGAGATTAGAAAAATAATGACGAATATCACTGCCGGTATTCTATTGTTGGTTGCAGGTAACTTGTTTGCCTCGCTTTCCGACGTAGCGGTAAAGCTGTTAAATGGCGAAGTACCGCCCTTACAGTATATTTTTTTCCGACAGTTGATATCTCTGCTCATCATCACCCCTTTGTGGCTACAGCAGAAAAAAGAACAACGGCGCTTACAGCAGGCTAAGGTAACCTTCATTCGAGGTCAGTTAATTCTGATCGGCAGTGGGTGCATGGTGGTCGCGATCACTCACTTGTCTTTGGCAACCGCCAACGCAGTATTTTATGTCGCGCCTTTACTGATGTTGCCGCTCTCAATGTTGCTATTGAAAGAGCAACCGGCACTCGGCAAGGTGATCGGCACAACCATAGGTTTTATTGGTGCATTGATTGTCTTGAGGCCATCACAATTTCATTGGGCGGCACTATTTGCTTTGGGGACAGCACTCACCCTAGCACTATTTAATGTACTCGTAAGAAAGCTTCCTAGTGAGCAAACGGTGGTCACTACGCTGTGGTGGACAACCTTATTCTCTATTCCAGCCTCATTAGTACTGTGCTTCTTATACTGGCAGCCGGTGTCTGTGGAGCATTTGGGATACATAGCCCTGAGTGCGACGCTAATCTTAAGTTACAACGGCCTTGCGGTTGCTGCCTATCAAAAAGCACACTCTAGCCAAATTGCCTTGGCTGAGTATTCAGGATTGGTGTTTGTCGCGCTAATAGGTGCAATATGGTTCGATGAGATTCCGGATACATTAACCTTTATCGGAATCATGCTTATCATCTTGCCACTCGCCCCTTTCAAGCGACCAAAAAAAAGAGCTAATGCTTAGCTCTTTTCTATCGTTTATCTGTGTCTGGTGAAGCGCTTTAACTCAGGCTCACTATTCGTCTACTTACTGCGACCAAAGCCACCATCGGATAAGCGGAAGAACATCACCGAAGTGTCGCCTTTCTCTAGCTGAAGAATGTCCAACTGCCCAGTTTCAGCAAGTTTGAAACGAACCAGCTGGCCTTTACGAATCTGACTGAGCGGCTTATCTGCACCTTCAATTCGCACTAACGCATTCAAGTCAGACAATGGCAAATCGTTGTTTCGAAAAACCTGCGCTAACGTATCCCCTTGCTTAACAAGGTACTCCTGCCAATTTTTGTTACTCGGTTCTAATGAGCCGTTCTTGGCATTTTGCTGTTCGCTTAAGCCGACGGTGTTTATTTCAAGCTCAACGCGCGATGTTGTTGGAGCTGTGTCTACTTTAGGTTCTGGTAGCGGCACAAAAAGTAATATCAGTACGATCGGAGAAATCACCATCAACAGTCTTTGGTGTAACTTCGGCAATGAACCCCAAGTTTGCGCTGTCGAGGTTTTCATTTTCTTCACATCGATCGAACTCAATTTCTCTTTGACCTGATTCAGTCGATCCTTGAATTCTGCTAAGTGGTCAACTTTCTGTTTTTTCTTTTGACGACGATTCATACCACTGCGTCCTATACATTGAATAACTACAGTATAAAAACCAAAGTACCAACAGTATAGATCTTTCCGTCACAACAAGGCCCAAAGCGAGAAAATTGACATGGCTGTGATTTGGGCACGGTAAAGCGCAAGTGATCAGGGACTAGCCGTTTCTTCACGCTGCTAATACTGGTATTCTTACCCTTTTCGTACTGACAAAAAGAGTGACTTTTCATGTCTGAAGTAAAATTTGAAACTGTAGAGCAAAAAGCTAGCTACGGTATCGGTCTACAAATGGGCCAACAACTTGCTGGTTCTGGTCTTGAAGGCCTAAACGTTGACGCAATCGCTGCTGGTATCGCAACAGCTCTAGTTGGCGACATGCCAGCTATCGAAGTTGACGAAATCAACAACGCACTACAAGAGCTACACACTCGTGGTGAAGCTGCACGTCAAGAACTAGCTAAAGCTGCTGCTGCTGACGGCGAAGCTTTCCTAGCTGACAACGCTCTTCGTTCAGAAGTAACGGTTCTTGAGTCTGGTCTTCAGTACGAAGTACTAACTGAAGGTACTGGCGAAATCCCAACTGCAGACAAGCAAGTACGTGTTCACTACCACGGCGAACTAACTGACGGTACTGTTTTCGACAGCTCTGTATCTCGCGGTCAACCTGCTGAATTCCCAGTAACTGGCGTAATTCAAGGTTGGGTACAAGCTCTACAAATGATGCCTGTTGGCTCTAAGTGGAAGCTATACATCCCTCAAGATCTAGCATACGGTGAGCGTGGCGCAGGTGCTGCAATCCCACCATTTGCTGCTCTAGTATTTGAAGTAGAACTTCTAGCAATTCTTTAATTTTTATAAAAACCTTTAGTAAAACAAAATACTATAGGTAAATAAAATTGAAATAATCCAACGGCGATGTGACTACATCGCCGTTTTTCGTTTATAGTGAAAGAGTAAATTACTTTATTACTTAAGGACGAATAATGAAGAAAGTACTCATCACAGTTTTAAGCAGCCTTGCTGTTGTCTCTTGCGCTAGCACTAGCGACTCTGAACAAACCAGTTCATCATCAGATACCAACTATTCCCAACTATCCCAAACTGCACTGATGGCTGCTGTGAGTATGTGGTCTCAGCAGAACGAAACAACACCGCTTGTGGATACGGTAGCTGACCAAGCTTCTGTTACCAGCGACCAAGCAGTTGGCGGTATTGGTTCAATGTTAGCCCTTGCACAAAACTCTCTTGGCACAGCCGACAACAAAGAACTCGCGACACTTATTCCGGGTATGTCGAGCCTTGAGTCTACTGGTCTATCATCGCTACTAAGCTCACAAGGTGCCGTTGAAAGTGCGTTTTCTGGATTAGGTATGGATCCATCAATGGTTACAACATTTGCACCCATCATTCTTCAAGCACTGCAGTCACAAGGTGCAACGAGCGGCCTGATGGATTCACTTTCAGCTATATGGCAATAATCGTTAGTTATTAATAGCTAGCTTAAAATCTAATAAGGGCACTTCGGTGCTCTTTTTTGTGCGTGGAAGAAAAGATATTTGAGATACGAGATACGAGATACGA
>NZ_JBFRPB010000040.1:0-62705 GCF_041471785.1 Vibrio sp. 10N.261.51.C6
ACTGAGCTAGTATCGCATTATAAAAGGTCTTTCACCTTTCGATTACCGCTTTCGCCGTAACCTACAAATTGGAGCGATACATCGGGTTCGAACCGATGACCTCAACCTTGGCAAGGTTGCGCTCTACCAACTGAGCTAGTATCGCAATCTGAAAACGTCTTTCTCCGTTCAGGGCTGCGAATTATAAGAGCATTTTTTTGTGATGCAAGTCCTTAATGCAAAATTACGAAACTTTTTACTCAACTGCTGTAAAAGCACACAGATTTGCAAAAAAAACGGCTCTTATGTCCCTGAAAAGTTAGATAAACGTGATCATTTTATTCGACTAGATGTTAATAATCGTTTTTCGGTAGTACTGCAGCTCGGCGATCGACTCTCGAATATCGTCTAACGCAAGGTGACTTCCCGACTTAGAAAAACCATCTAACACTTCAGGTTTCCAACGACGAGTCAGCTCTTTCAGAGTGCTTACGTCAACATAGCGGTAGTGGAAGTACTCTTCTAACTCTGGCATGTGCTTGTATAGGAAACGACGGTCTTGACCAATGCTGTTGCCACAAATTGGTGACTTACCTTTTGGTACCCATTTTTCAAGAAAATCAATGGTTTGTTGGATGGCATCTTGCTCTGAAACCGTGCTTTCTTGAATTCGCTTCACGAGGCCGCTGCCAGTGTGAGTCGTTGTACACCACTCGTCCATCTTGTCCAATTCACTCTGAGGTTGGTGAATAGCCAAAACAGGTCCTTCAGCCAGGATGTTAAGCTCACTATCAGTAACGATAGTAGCAATTTCAATGATTTTATGAGTTTCAGGATCAAGTCCTGTCATCTCTAGATCAACCCAAATAAGGTTCTGATCGCTAAAGGACATAAGGCGTCGCCTATTTGTTTATGTGTAAAAGAGGTACTATACCCAAATAACTATACTCAAACTAGCTTTAGGACCATCGAAATCACGTGGTACCAGCAACATCCTGTTTGAGTCCCCAATCATCAAGTTAGATGTGTTAAGTGAAAAATTGTGGCTAAAAAAAAGAAGTTAACCAAAGGTCAAGTACGTCGTGTACGTAGCAACCAGAACAAGCGACTCAAGAAAGAAGATTCTATCCAATGGGATGAGAACATGCTTGGCGGAACCAAAAGCGGACTCGTGATTACGCGCTTTGGCCAACATGCTGATATCGAAGATCTTGAAACTAACGAAGTTCATCGTTGTAACTTACGCCGTAGTATCGAGACTTTAGTTTCTGGTGACCGAGTGACTTGGCGCGCAGGCTTAGAATCAATGGCCGGTATTTCTGGCGTTGTGGAAGCGGTTGAGCCGAGAACTTCAATGCTGACTCGCCCTGATTACTACGATGGCCTAAAGCCAGTAGCTGCGAACGTCGACCAAATGGTTATCGTATCGGCTGTGCTACCAGAGCTATCACTTAATATTATCGACCGTTACCTAATTGCTTCAGAAACGGTAAACATCGCGCCACTTGTTGTGCTGAATAAGGTCGACCTGCTGACTGATGAGCAGATTGCTGAATACCGTGAAACACTGAAAGAGTACGAGAAGATCGGCTACAAAGTGATGTTCGTGAGTAAAGAGTCTGGCTACGGCATCAAAGAGCTGGAAGCTGAACTTAAAGACCGTATCAACATCTTTGTTGGTCAATCGGGTGTGGGTAAGTCAAGCCTAGTGAATGCATTAATGCCAACGCTAGACATTGAAGAAGGCGAAGTCTCTGAGAACTCAGGTCTTGGTCAGCACACAACCACGGCAGCTCGTTTGTACCACTTCCCTTCTGGTGGTGATCTGATTGATTCACCAGGAGTGCGTGAATTCGGCCTATGGCACCTAGAGGCCGACGAAATCACTGAAGCCTTTATCGAGTTCAAGCCTTACCTTGGCGGTTGTAAGTTCCGTGACTGTAAACACATTGATGACCCAGGCTGCATCCTGCGCGAAGCGGTAGAAAACGGAAAGATCAGTCGATTACGTTTCGACAACTACCACCGCATCATTGAAAGCATGGCGAGTAACAAAGATAACCGTCAGTATTCACGCAACAAAAAAGCCGATCTCTAATCGCGTTTTTGTGAACAAATGTGTGCATTTACTGACAATTGGCGCGAATTTAAGTAACATCTCGCGCCTTAAACCGTCATCGACAGATTTAATTGAAAAACAATTAGCATTGGAAAATTAATACAATGGATAAGATTAAAGTTGGATTGCAGTACTGGATTCCACAACATGGATTAACTCGCCTAGTCGGCAAACTTGCGTCTGCTAAAGCGGGCGGCTTAACGACAGCGATCATCAACTGGTTCATCAAGCAATACAAAGTGAACATGGATGAAGCTCTGCATAGCGATCCAAAACACTTTAAAACATTCAATGAATTCTTCGTGCGTGAATTGAAAGAAGGCATGCGTCCTATCGCTGAAGGTGAGTCTGTTATTGTTCACCCTGCAGATGCACGTGTGAGCCAATTTGGCCCAATTACTGACGGTCAACTGATTCAAGCGAAAGGCCATAACTACTCAGCTCGCGAGCTATTGGGTGGTGATGCTGCGCTAGCGGATGAATTTAAAGACGGTGAATTCGCAACGCTTTACCTGTCTCCAAGTGATTACCACCGCGTGCACATGCCATGCGACGGCACACTGCGCCAGATGATCTACGTTCCAGGTGACCTTTTCTCAGTTAACCCGTTAACGGCAGAAAACGTTCCAAACCTATTCGCACGTAATGAGCGTGTCGTTTGTATCTTCGATACGGAATTTGGCCCAATGGCACAAGTGCTGGTTGGCGCAACGATCGTAGGTAGCATCGAGCAAGTATGGGCAGGTACCATCACCCCACCTCGTGGTAACTCGGTTTACAAATGGGATTACCCTGCACAAGGTGACAAAGCAATCATCTTGAAGAAAGGCGAAGAGATGGGCCGCTTTAAGCTTGGTTCAACCGTTATCAACCTGTTCGCTAAAGATGCGATCAAGTTTGACGACACTATGCAAAATGGCGAGAAAACGGTTCTTGGTACACCTTTCGCGCACATTGCTGGCAAAGAAGCGCAAGCAAATGACGATGTTGTTACCGATTCTGCTGAGAACACTGACCAAGCTTAACAATTTGAGTTAACTCATTTAAGCTTTCAAGGCGCGTTACTTTTTCTATTTCAGAGAAGAACGCGCCTTTTTCTTAACTCTACCGATTCATTTGCTACTCAAGCTCTAACAACTCAATCTTTCAAACCCTGCCCAGCCACCTGATGCTTCTCACTCTTGTCTCTAATTGCCCAGATAAAAGATTGACCAAAAACAAAACAACTGTCGAAACCTTAAACAACTTTTTGATTTTCCAACCCGTCTCCAAGTACCAGAAATCCAGATAACTTACTCTATTTGAAGATATTTTATTTATAGGGTCTTTGTACATGCCTAAACTCAATGTTGGCGTTCTGGTCAAGCTGTTGATTTGTTTTGCGATTCCCTTAGGCGTGTTATTCATGCCGATAGATTCAATACCAATCGATGATCTCACGCTGATTCAACACCGCCTGTTGGCGATATTCTTATTAGCAGCCCTGCTGTGGGTGCTTGAACCTGTTCCGGTATTCGCCACTTCCATTTTGATCATTGCGCTTGAGCTGGTGATGATATCTGACAAAGGTTTACACCTATTTAGAAATCCACCAGCGGGGCACGATCTCGGTGAGTTAATCAAATATACCGACATCTTCGGTGCATTTTCGTCACCGATCATCATCCTTTTCATGGGTGGTTTTGCTCTTGCGATATCCGCATCCAAGTATGAACTCGATAACAACCTAGCTCGAGTGCTACTTAAACCATTTGGTACAGAGCCGCGCTTCATTATGCTCGGCTTAATGCTGATCACCGCCGTGTTCTCAATGTTCATGTCAAATACCGCAACGACGGTAATGATGCTTGCGCTGCTCGGCCCTATCGTGGCATCTGCACCAAAAGGCGATATGGGTATCAAAGCGCTCGTGTTGTGTATTCCAATTGCTGCCAATACTGGCGGTATCGCAACCCCAATCGGTACACCGCCCAATGCCATCGCGCTGCAATACCTAACGGGTGAAAATACCATCGACTTCCTCAGCTGGATGATGATGGGCTTACCCTTTGTGATCATCCAACTCACCATCGCTTGGTTTCTTCTACAAAAACTCTTCCCTTCTAAAGAAAGAAACATGGTGCTCAAGCTTGATGGACAATTTAGAAAGAGCTGGCGAGCGATTGTGGTTTACATCACCTTCGCTGCGACAATCTTATTGTGGATGACCACCAAACTGCACGGCATGAACACCTATGTCGTGTCTATCATTCCACTGGCTGTGTTTACGCTCACTGGCATCATGGGCAAAGAAGAACTCAAGCTGATTAACTGGGATGTGTTGTGGCTGGTCGCAGGTGGTATTGCGATTGGTATTGGCTTAGATAAAACAGGCTTAGCCGCTGCACTCGCACACGCAATTGACTATGAATCGCTGTCACCTGCAGCTGTGGTACTGACATTGTCTATCGTGTGTTGGTTAATGGCGAACTTCATGTCAAACACTGCGACGGCCAACTTGCTGATGCCGATAGCCGCTGCAATTGGTGCTTCCATGGAAAGCCTAGTTGCGATTGGTGGTCTGCAAGGCTTGCTGGTTGTGGTCGCCTTCTCTGCGTCACTTGGCATGATTCTGCCAGTATCGACACCACCAAACTCACTGGCCTACTCGACCGGGCTTATCGAAAGCAAAGACATGGCGAAGATGGGCATCATCTTAGGTATTGTGGGCTTGCTGATGGTTTACCTCGCCCTGTTTATCATCACCTAGCACGTTAATCCCTACTAATGCCCTTCCAGATAGTAATCACGTCTTTGCTATCTGGAAGGTTTAGTGCATATTGAATCCCCCACTTCTACATTTTGACACGGACGTACACTTCAATGGGATTCGAATGGCTGGCTCTTGCTGCCGCTTTTCTTTGGGCTATCGCGAGCCTGATGTCAGTAAAGCCTGCTCAACACTTAGGTTCTTTCGCCTATAGCCGTTGGCGCATGGGTTGCACTGCTATCATCTTATCGATCATGGCTTGGTTTACTGGTGGCTGGTCAACGGTCGAAGCAGACCTAGTCACGCCGATGATGCTGTCTGGGCTAATTGGCATCTTCATTGGTGATACCGCCCTATTTGCCTGTTTGAATCGAATGGGACCGCGCCAAGCAGGTTTGCTGTTCTCTTGTCATGCCGTGTTCTCGGCGATTCTTGGTTACTTCCTGTTTAGCGAAAGCATGACTTCGGTTGAGCTGATTGGCTCAGCGTTGGTGTTCAGTGGTGTATTAACCGCGATATTCTTTGGTCGTCGAGGACAGGCTAACAATCAACTCGAAACCATTAAAGGCACTGTGTGGATTGGTGTTGCACTGGGAATTACAGCTGCGATTTGCCAAGCACTGGGTGGCATCATCGCCAAACCCGTGATGCAAACCAGTATCGACCCAATTGCTGCCTCTGCCATTCGAATGATCACCGCCTTTGTTGCCCATTCCGCATTTCGCTTAACGGGCGCCAAGCTCTCACGCGCAATCAACCCAATGAATGGTCAAATATTTGCGATTACCGCAGTTAACGGGTTTTTAGCGATGGCGGTGGGAATGACGCTGATCTTGTATGCACTGCAAGAAGGAAATGTCGGCATGGTTGCTCTGTTGTCTTCAACCACACCTATCATGTTGTTACCAATACTTTGGCTGTACACCAAACAGAGACCAAATGCCTACGCTTGGATCGGTGCCATTGTTGCCGTTATTGGCACTGGTATCCTAGTAAGATAGTGGCACTGGGATTCTGGTCAGTTAGCCAAACAGTAAGTAAGACTAACTGAATAGAGAGCTAAGAGCGCGGGAAAGGAAAAGCCGTCACGTCATCGATGTGGTCATAACCTAACGCCAGCATGATCAGACGATCAATACCTAAAGCAACACCCGCACAGTCTGGTAAGCCCGCTTTTAATGCCTCAATCAAGTGATGGTCAATCGGTTGAGGCGATAAGCCCATCTCAATACGTTTGGCATTGTCATCTTCAAAGCGCTTGAGCTGCTCTTGTGGTTTATCTAGCTCATGGAAGCCGTTTGCTAACTCGATGCCTTTGAAATACACCTCAAAGCGATCCGCCACTCGCGAATCCTCAGGATTAATCTTAGCCAATGCCGCTTGTGAAGCCGGAAAGTCATAAACAAACGCAGGGACTTGTTGCCCTATTTTGGCTTCAACCCCAATACTAAACAGCAACTGCAGCAAGGTATCACGATCTTCTTCAGGGTCAGCTATATCGCTGAGCCCAAGTTTTGCTGCGGCTTGCTTTAGCGTAGCCATCGAATCTTCCAGGGGACACACACCTAACACGTCAATAAAGGCTTGTTGGTAAGTCATTCGCTCTGCTGAGCCCGATTTAAGTACCTGCTGTAACAGCAAATCCATTTCATCCATCAGGTCATGGTGATCAAAGCCAACGCGATACCACTCCAACATGGTGAACTCAGGGTTGTGGTAACGGCCATTTTCTTCGTTACGGAAAGACTTACAAATTTGGTAAATACAGCCACTGCCCGCCGCTAATAGACGTTTCATATGAAACTCAGGGCTAGTCATAAAGAACAGAGGCTGACCGTGCGCATAACCCGGCCCTACGAATTCAGTTTTGAAAGTATGCAAATGCACGTCCGTCACCGTGGCGTGGCTCATCGCAGGCGTATCCACTTCCATCACGTTTCGCTCAGCAAAGAACTGACGAATTTGATTAAGGATATCAGCACGTTGCTTTAACTGTTTAATGGTTGCGGCCGGTTGCCATGTAGAGTGCATTATTGAGTTCCATATTACTGAATTCTAGGCGACGAAAATTACCACCTTTCATCGCTTTTGTAAGCTTCTATCTTTCTATTCGTGAAAGCAAAATGTTGTTTTAATGAAGCCAGAAAATTACGTTCTACAATACAATTATCAATACAGATTTCACATCAACATTGATAACAAAAATCATACTCAACAAGCCGTTAACACCCGTCCTGTGGGTTAATCGTTATCAACAATTCATTGCCGTGATTGCAGTCACATAACCTATAATTTCTATGCCTCCATATGCATTACCGACCTAAAAACCCAAATGCATCAACTTTTCGAATACCTTCCTCTCTTACACTGAACCTACCACTTAAGGCTTAGGGGTGCTAAATGGTTCCTACAATTTAGAACCTCCTAAATAGGCTTTTTATAATTACAAGCGGAATACTCCGCATCACACTGGAGAATAACTGTGAAGACAATTACCACAGATATCGCAGTCATCGGCGCAGGCGGCGCTGGTCTTCGTACAGCTATTGCTGCGGCTGAAGCTAATCCTGAACTGGAAGTAGCACTGATTTCTAAAGTTTACCCAATGCGTTCGCACACGGTAGCGGCAGAAGGCGGTTCAGCAGCGGTAATTAAAGACGAAGATAGCCTAGATAACCACTTCAACGATACTGTTGGCGGTGGCGACTGGCTATGTGAACAGGATGTTGTTGAATACTTTGTTGAAAACTCGACTCGCGAAATGATCCAAATGGAACAATGGGGCTGCCCATGGAGTCGTAAAGAAAACGGTGAAGTAAACGTACGCCGATTCGGCGGTATGAAGGTAGAGAGAACGTGGTTCGCAGCGGATAAAACCGGCTTCCACATGCTTCATACTCTGTTCCAGACTTCGATGAAGTACGACACAATCAAACGATTTGATGAGTACTTTGTGGTGGATTTGCTCGTTGAAGATGGCGAAGTACAAGGCCTAATCGCGATTCACATGTCTGAAGGTGAGCTTGTTACCATCAAAGCAAAATCTGTTGTTCTAGCAACCGGCGGCGCAGGTCGTGTTTACCACTGTAATACCAACGGCGGCATCGTAACTGGCGACGGTATGGCAATGGCTTATCGCCACGGTGTACCACTGCGTGATATGGAGTTCGTTCAATACCACCCAACAGGCCTACCGGGCACTGGCATCTTGATGACCGAAGGTTGTCGTGGTGAAGGCGGTATCATCGTCAACAAGAACGGCTACCGTTACCTGCAAGATTACGGCATGGGCCCTGAAACTCCAGTGGGCGAGCCGAAAAACAAATACATGGAACTGGGTCCACGTGACAAAGTTTCTCAAGCATTCTGGCACGAGCAGCAGAAAGGCAACACCATCAAGCACCCACTTGGTGATGTCGTACACCTTGACCTTCGCCACCTGGGTGAAGAGTACCTGCAAGAGCGTCTTCCGTTCATCTGTGAGCTTGCAAAAGCGTACGTAAACGTCGACCCAGCAAAAGAGCCAATCCCGATTCGCCCGACCGTTCACTACACCATGGGTGGTATTGAAACTAACGGTACCTGTGAAACTCGCATTAAAGGCCTATTCGCTGTTGGTGAATGTGCTTCAGTTGGTCTGCACGGTGCAAACCGTCTAGGTTCTAACTCTCTGGCTGAGTTCGTAGTGTTTGGCCGCGTAGCCGGTGAACAAGCCGTGAAACGCGCGGCTGAATTCAAAGGCTGGAACGAAGAGTCTATCGCTAAGCAAGTGAAAGCGGTTGAAGATCGCATCGCAGGTCTACTAAACCAAGAAGGCGACGAGAACTGGGCTGACATCCGTACTGAAATGGGTCACACCATGGAAGCGGGTTGTGGTATCTACCGTCAAGAAGACTTGATGCAAAAGACCATCGACAAAATCACTGAACTGAAAGCTCGCTACAAGAAGATCAGCATTAAAGACAAAGGCAAAGTGTTCAACACTGACCTACTTTACGCTATCGAGGTGGGTTACGGCCTTGAAGTTGCAGAAGCGATGGTCCACTCAGCGATTCTTCGTAAAGAGTCTCGCGGTGCGCACCAACGTCTAGACGACAACTGCACAGAACGTGATGACGTGAACTTCCTGAAACACTCTCTATCTTTCTACAACGAAGATGCAGCACCAACCATCGACTACAGCGGCGTTAAGATCACCAAATCTCAACCTAAAGCTCGTCTGTACGGTGAAGCTGCAGAGAAAGCCGCTGCCGCTGAAAAAGCAGCAGAAGAGAATGCGAAGAAGAGCGAAGAGGAGCAAGCATAATGTCAGCGAATCGAATCCAAAAAATTGAAATCCTGCGTTATGATCCTGAGCACGACGCAGAACCTCACTTTCAAACCTTTGAAGTGCCATTTGATGAAACCATGTCAGTACTTGATGCGATCGGTTACATCAAAGACAACCTAGATAAAGACCTGTCTTACCGTTGGTCTTGTCGTATGGCGATTTGTGGTTCTTGCGGCATCATGGTTGATGGCGTGCCAAAACTGGCGTGTAAGAGCTTCTTACGTGACTACCCGAATGGCTTCAAGATTGAGCCTTTAGCTAACTTCCCAATCGAAAAAGATTTGATTGTCGACATGACGCCGTTCATCGAGCGCCTTGAAGCGATCAAGCCTTACATCATTGGTAACGACCGTAAGCCAGAAGACGGCACGAACATCCAAACTCCAGAGCAAATGGCGAAATACAAACAGTTCGCTGGCTGCATCAACTGTGGTTTGTGTTACGCAGCATGTCCTCAGTTTGGTCTAAACCCTGAGTTCATTGGCCCTGCGGCACTTGCTCTTGCTCACCGCTACAACCTAGATAGCCGTGACAATGGTAAAGCCGAACGTATGAAGCTTATCAATGGCGACAACGGCGCTTGGGGCTGTACGTTTGTAGGTTACTGTTCTGACGTTTGTCCGAAGAAAGTAGACCCAGCGGCTGCAGTAAACCAAGGCAAAGTTGAGTCTTCAATGGACTTCGTTATCTCGATGTTCAAGCCTGATGGATCGCAAGTAAAAACAGCAGAGGAGGCATAATATGAGCAATCGTAAGCCTTATGTTCGTGAGATGAAGAGAACGTGGTGGAGCAACCATCCGTTCTACCGCTTCTACATGCTACGTGAAGCGACTGTACTGCCTTTGATTCTATTCACTCTGTTCCTAACCTTCGGTTTGGGTGCACTAGTGAAAGGGCCTGAAGCTTGGGCTGGTTGGTTGAGCTTTATGGCTAACCCTATCGTCGTTGGTATCAACATCGTGGCACTGCTAGGCAGCTTGCTGCACGCTCAAACCTTCTTCAGCATGATGCCTCAAGTAATGCCAATCCGTCTTAAAGGCAAATTGGTTGATAAAAAAATCATCGTACTGACCCAGTGGGCAGCGGTGGCTTTTATTTCTTTAATCGTTCTTGTTGTGGTGTAAGGAGCTTTCGTTATGAACACAAATTACAAAGTAAAACCTGTTAACCACAACCCACAACGCTCTGATGAGCCAATCTGGTGGGGCCTATTTGGCGCTGGCGGTACTTGGTTTGCGATGATCACACCAATCACAGTTCTAGTGTTAGGTATCTTAGTGCCAATGGGCATCATCGATGCGGACGCAATGAGCTACGAGCGTGTGTCTGAATTCGCCACCAGCATTATTGGTGCGCTATTCATCATCGGTACGCTAGCACTGCCAATGTGGCACGCAATGCACCGTCTTCACCACGGCATGCACGACCTTAAGTTCCATGTCGGTGTTGCGGGTAAAGTGGGCTGCTACTTCGTTGCAGGCCTAATCAGCGCATTGTCTGTTATCTTCATTTTTATGATTTAACAGTTAAATAGAAAACGCCTAGGTTTGACCCTAGGCGTTTATTCTATGCTAGATGATAAGTCTATATGCGTTACGGCTATTCAAACCCCACAAATCGCATCACACCTGAGGTTATCTCCGCTTCTCCCTCTGCCGGCGCAGGGTTGCTCCAGGTTGGATCGCTCCAGAAGGATTTAGTCGTAATATACTCTCCATCTTGATCAACCTTATTCCAGGTGTCTTTGGCTCCTATAAATTCCTCTTCGGTTATGGTTAAGGTCACCTCACCATTCAAAATCACCCAATCGAACCCGAACAATCCCTCATCATCGTCAAAGTAGCCAGTACCGTTACTATGGAACACAACCTCTTCTTCAACTACAGCCATGACGGTGCCATTTATCTCCCAAAGATCGATGAGCTCCCAACGAGAACTTTCACTGCCATTACCTGTGAAATCAGACTCTATAAACTGAGCACCACCAACGGTACAGTTGGCGACTGCGCTGTCATAGTCCGAACGAGTGCCAAAGTCAGAGGGTTGGTCCGTAAAATCATCCCACGGTGAATCACCATCCTCACAGACCGTTACTGTTCCCTCGTAGGTAACATTTGTAAGCACCTCCTCTGAACCATCCCTAGAGATAGTTAATTCATCATCAGTTTGTGATAAAAGTACCCATTGCTCGGTTGAGGTATCTTCATAAGTTATCATCATGGTATTAGCTGAAGTTTTCATCCAACTGTTCCCATAGGTCTCAGTGCCATCATTGCCGATATAGCTCATACTGCCGTTATCATGGAAAAAGAGGGTGTTACCATCGTACTCCATCAATACCAAGTTAGTCGGGTCAAACTGCAGAGCGTTTCTATCTTGTTGCACCACGGTATCTGCCCATATCCAACTTTCAGTCACACCGCCTAACGTTTCTTCCTCGAAGAACTTAATTGACCAAGTTTGCTCCATTGACTCTAATAACGCCCAGTAAGTCGTGAAGCTCTCCGATTCATCAGAATAGCTAACCTTAATAAAGCCATCTTCTATGACCCAGTCATCGATATAGTCACCACCCTCACTCTTCAATACATGTACAGTACCATCAGCATTGAACAAGTAATCACGAGTATCTCCATTGCCTTTAACGCGTTGGAAGTTTAGACCCTCGACCATCTCACTGGTAATGTGAGTTCGACCGCCACAATCCGTGATCGCCGTTTCGTAGTCACTCATACTCGGGATAGGTTGCCCCTCAACAGGTTCTGCATCACCGATGTAGCACTCTTCAAGCACAATCGGACGATCTTGTTGAATAATAGTATCCATCCAGATATAGCTACTTGATTGACCGTCCACAACTTCGTTCTCATAGAACTTGATTGACCACGTATCATCCAACGAATCTAACAGTGCCCAGTAAGTCGTGAAGCTCTCCGATTCATCAGAATAGCTGATCTTAACCAAGCCATCTTCTATGACCCAATCGTCAGTATAGTTACCGCCCTCTCCCTTCAATACATGCACTGTGCCATCAGCATTGAACAAGTAGTCACGAGTATTTCCATTGCCTTTAACGCGTTGGAAGTTTAGACCCTCGACCATTTCGCTGGTAATGTGAGTTCGACCGCCACAATCCGTAATCGCAAGCTCATAGTCAGCCATGATTGGGCTTGACTGATCATCGCTATCACCCAAGTAGCAGGTAAATAGGTAATCGCTCAACACTACACCATCTTCTATAGACTGTGCGGCAATACCATTGAAAGCGTACATAGTATCGTCCGACGGTTCAGCACTTGGCGCCTCAATCTCACCTACCGTAAGTTCGCCATTGTACATGCTAAAGATCATGGTAGGCGTATCCCCCTCTCCCATGTAGGACATAGCCTCAACTGGTACGGTAAATTCGACGATATCTTCACCGTGTAATGTGTAACGTAAGTAATCCGCAGTAGCGACGCGACTTGCCGTTCCTGCGTCCCAATCAAAGAAGTAATAATGCGCCGTGCCATCACTCACTAACTCGATATCAAAGTCTAGATGGAGGCCAACAGAGGTAGTAAGATCTGTGGAAACCGACTCACCGACCGACTGCGACACAATAATGTCGTCCAGACTTGTAATAGAGCTACCATCCGTATCATAACCGACGTCAGAGAACCTCACGTACGGACTACCACCCTCCCATAGGAAGTACTGGTTTACGGCTGGAGAGAAGGTAAACATTACCGCTTGTGAGCCTTCAGCGAACCTCGCCTCTTCCATGAAGTCGAACCACTCAAAGTAGACTTCATACAATGCCATACCCGATAGGTTTACCACTTCTGATTCTACTGAATAATAGAAACTGGAATTGTCTTCTGGATAGGCAATAAGTTGCTCTCCAGAGAAGTCTATCGTATAACCTACCGGAGTTTGCCAGCCGTTTTCAGTGAGCTGTACGTCCCCCTCAGCTTCAAGTGGTAGCTGGATAAAGGATTGATCACCACGGTACTGTATGAGTTCCGTAAGGGTTAACGTATCACCGCCATAACTCAAGGTTTCTTTAAACAGAATATCTACGAACGATAGTTCGCTCCAATCGCTGAAGAATCCGTAAAGAGTCCCCTCTTGCTCCGCAAACTCTTGGGCGGTAATAGTCCACTTATTTGGGTCGGTTGGATAAAGGTCTTCACCGTCATAAACGCCGTCTTCATCTGAATCAGCATTATTCGGATCTAAACCTTCGGTTGCATTCTCATGGTTATCGCCTAAACCATCACTATCAGAATCCGCCCACTCTAATGAGTCATAAGGGAAGGCATCGCTATTGTCGCCAACATAGTCACCATCACTATCATCCCATTCATTTGGATCATTAGGGAAAGCATCCTCGTAGTCTTTAAAGCCATCGTCGTCGCTATCTTGATTTAAAAACTCTGCAAGATAATCTTGCGCAGCTGTCTCGTCTAAGAAGAACACTCCTAGACTGTTATGCCAACTAAACGCTTCCTCCGTTAGGTCCATGCTCCAAGTGTCTATGCCCCTGCGATAGTAAGCATTGTGCCAAGGCCAAGGATTCTCAACATCCGGGACCATAAGCACCATATCAACGTCATTCACTCCGGTGAACGAACCAGGAACCACACCACTATCACCAAGATCCAGTGTAACCAATGTTGGAGTACCAGTATCAGTGAACAGATAGTCTTGTGTTACGACGTGCCATTGAATTGCCCCATTGTCATCGTATTGGAAACTGCTTGTAGGTAACAGCGTAGCGTATCGGCTCAGGCCTGGAATGATTTGGTCATCAATAAGCTCCAACTCTGTGCCAGCAACACGGGCATCCTCTACCTGTTGTGGTAGATCCACAACAGCTTGTGTTCCCCACTCATCAAATGAGGTAGCAACCCAAAGGCCATTAGATTGTTTCTGGTAAACGCGATAGGCCTGTCCGACGTTATCTGTGTCAGTCGTAAATGAATAATCAGTTAATGGGTAGTGCTGCCACTCTATGTGTTTATTTTCTTCCACATCACTGACAGAACGAGACACGGCATTCCATTCTTGGAACAAGGTATTGATTGGATCACTATCGACAATGAGTAGTGTGTTCGTTTCCTCGTTTAGAACCGAACGCTCTCCACTTTCAAGAACATCACCATTGATTAGCACCTCTTTGCGGTAATAGTTCCAGTACGAGGTGAGCTCGTCCCACTTACCATCGTTAAAGTTAAAATCGGCGTATTCATGGAACTCACCATCCTCCGGATTCGCCCATACTGGTGTCGAATATTCGTAGACATAGCTGCCATCAAGATGACTTGTAAAGCGAAGTTCAACGTTGATATTGCCGTCTGCATCCCAATCCTGCTTAGACTCCACGAAACTCTGCACGTAATCCTGCGTTACAGTGGTTAAAGTCTGAGCCCATTGAGCTTGATGGGTTTGAACATCGTCGATATCAAAGCCATTTACCGTGTATTCGGTTAACGTTTCGACCGCTTGAACGCCCTCTGCGACGTCCTCAAATTCCACTGATACACTATGTATTGTATCTATTTGAGATAAGTCATTTGGGTGAACTCTAGATGTTAAGGCTACGCCTTGTTCATAGACACGACCATTACCGCCGAAACCGCCCTCAAGAGATGCATCACCCTCATCGATATAGCGCCAATACGTCTCGCTTGTTTCGGTTCTAGTACCAATTTCAAGAGACATGCCTTCGTAACGTGCAGTACCATCGAGGTTATAGTCGTACGCAAAGGTCTGGATACGAGTAAAGTCATCATTTAACAGGTGATCGACACTTTGTGTCGTGCCATATACCACGTCATCAGCAGTGATATATTGAGTAGTTATGGTGGTAACAATCTCTCCGCTATTCAGTGTCTCAACCATTTCTTCGACCTCAATATCCAGTGTAATGATATCGCGATCTGTTATGTTTAAAACTGCTACATCAGTTGCACTAACATTGGCCACAACATCAGCAATTGACTTATTTCCATCCTCTGGATGAACATCGGCATTATTACCAACGCCATCACCGTCCACATCGACCCATTCGGTCGCATCGGTTGGGAATTCATCAACATCATTGTTGTAACTGTCGTTATCCGTATCGTTTGGATACGGGTCATCCTCGTTATCGCCTAAGCCATCATCATCCGTATCTGCCCATTCGGTCGCATCGGTTGGAAATTCATCGGCATTATTACCAACGCCATCACCGTCCGTATCTAAGGACTCGTTGGGATCCGATGGGAATTTATCGGCATTATTACCAACACCATCACCGTCCGTATCTGCCCATTCGGTTGGGTCATTATCAAATACATCTTGATTGTCACCATAGCCATCAGAGTCATTATCAGCCCACTCAGTTGGATCTTGTGGGAAGACATCATCAATACTGTCTACCCCATCCGAATCATGGTCACCAGCACGAGAACGATCCGTTGGAAACGCATCATTGGCATCAGGGTAGATGTCATCTTCTCCGTCCACCGTATCATCATTTAGGTCGGCATTATTACCGATCTCATCACCATCGGAGTCCAGACTTTCATCGGGATCATTCGGAAAGTCATCTAAGTCATTGGGGACGCCGTCATCATCTGTGTCATTAGAAAAATCGACACCCTCTGTCGCACCACCAACATTATCAAATGTCTTATCGCTATCACCTGCAACTTCTTCAATTTTCTTTTTGATTTCATTATTCACAGATGCAGTCACAGAGATAAACTTAGTCCCTTTATCTTCACTTTCAGCAACTTCTTGCAACTCTTGAGGAGATGAAGGCAAAACATTTGAATCAACCAAGTTTTCAGCGGCATAAGCGGCAGCCTCAAAACCTGACTCAACAAAATCACCTAAGATTTCATCTTCATCTAAGCCTAGCTGATCAGCGACTTGCTGAATGGCAGCTTGCTTTGCTGCTTCAACCGCAGCAGCATCGTCAGAATCTGTAGTGTTTTGCTCGATCAATACGTGAACTAGCGTACTCAAAGGGGTGACATCTTTTTCACCTGGAGGGGCTGACATAATATAGTCGTCAGACACCGTAACATCAGGTTCATCTTCATCAATCGTCTGCCCGGAGATCGCTTGCACAACGACAGGGTACTGTTCAGGGTTGTCGACATCGGTGACGTCTAAATCTGCAACTCCGCCATCACCAGAAATAGCATTAGGCTCACCGTCGTCTAAGACGTAGTTACCGTTAAGGTCTAACCAAATTCGAGCATGACGTAAATAACCATCAATTGCAGTCACACTGTATTTAGTCGTTTCAGCTGGGGAGCTGGGAGTCGAGGGAGTCTCACTCGGAGTCGTGGTTGACACGGTTGTATCATCGTCATCACATCCTGAAAGCCCGACGATACTAACCAAACCAAGAGCCAACGTAATTGCATTAAGTCTCATATTAATATCCACATAGTTGCTTAATAACATCGCGTATAAAGCTAGTAGACTCTACTCATTCTAACAATATTGTAATCAGCTTCCCTTCCCACCACACACATTCACAAAATCAATATTAAACAGTCACATATTGAATTGAGAGATTTTTGTTGCGATATATAAACGCCAACAACACCTTGTAAATCTATAAGTTAGATAAAATTTTTGATTTTCATCCAGAATACAACCAAAATATGATGCTGGTCACACAATGTAACCTTGTGACCATTGTGAATCGCATCTGGCTTACTCACTCTTGATTTTCCAGCTCTTCGTATCCCGCATCTCGTATTACTCGTATCTGCTCTTCCCCAATCTTGAGGTACAAAAAAAGGCCGCCTAAGCGACCTTTTTCAGATACTTGAAGTCAATTACTTCACACGACCAACGTATTCGCCAGTACGAGTATCAACTTTAACAACTTCACCGATAGCGATGAATAGAGGTACGCGAACTACCGCGCCTGTTGCTAGAGTTGCAGGCTTACCGCCAGTACCTTGTGTGTCGCCTTTAAGGCCAGGATCGGTTTCTGTTACTGCGATCTCAACAAAGTTTGGTGGAGTTACTGTGATAGGGTTATCATTCCACAACGTTAGAGTACATACGTCGTTTTCAACTAACCATTTAGAAGTCTCGCCTACTGCTTTTGTATCAGCAGCGATTTGCTCGAATGTTTCGTTGTTCATGAAGTGGTAGAATTCGCCATCGCTGTATAGGTAGCCTAGTTCAACGTCTACAACGTCCGCTAGTTCTACTGTATCGCCTGACTTAAATGTTTTCTCTAACACTTTGCCTGACAGCAGTTTACGAAGTTTAACACGGTTAAACGCTTGGCCTTTACCTGGCTTAACGTATTCATTTTCGATAATTGAGCAAGGCTCGTTATCCATCATGAATTTTAAACCGCCTTTGAATTCATTGGTGCTTACTGACGCCATGATTTTCTCTTCCACATCTTTGAGTTAATTTCAATGCCGCATATCATAACCCGAAAAGTCGAATCTGTTGAGCAAAACTGGCTCAAACAACTATCGAATGCGATCTCTGACCCGACAAAACTGCTTGAGGCATTGGAAATAGACCCAACACCATGGCAAGCAGGCTTCGCTGCTCGTGAGTTATTTGCACTTCGGGTACCTCTTAGCTTTGTCGAACGAATGGAAAAAGGCAACCCACACGATCCATTGCTACGACAAATTTTACCGCTAAGCGAAGAGTTTGAGGTACACCAAGGCTATTCCGCCGATCCTTTGGAAGAGCAAGACAACGCCATTCCCGGGCTACTGCATAAATACAAAAACCGCGCACTGATGATTGTAAAAGGGGGGTGCGCTGTAAACTGCCGCTACTGCTTCCGTCGTCACTTCCCTTACCAAGATAACAAGGGCTCGAAGTCTGTTTGGCAAACCAGCCTCGACTATGTGGCGGCTCACCCAGAGATCAACGAAGTTATCTTATCGGGTGGCGACCCTTTGATGGCAAAAGATAGCGAACTCGAATGGCTGATCAATGCCATCGAACAGATTCCACATGTAAAGACCGCTCGAATTCATAGCCGATTACCGGTTGTGATTCCAGCGCGAGTGACTGACGAACTCTGCCAAACATTGACTAACACTCGCCTTAATGTAGTGATGGTCAGCCATATTAACCATGCCAACGAAATTAACTTAGAGCTCAAACAAGCTTTCCACAAGCTTAAGTTAAGTGGTGCTACTCTGCTCAACCAAGGCGTGATGCTTAAAGGCGTAAACAACAGCGCTAACTCATTGAAAGAATTAAGCGAAAAGCTATTCGACGCCGGTATTTTACCTTACTATATGCATGTACTTGATAAGGTTCAGGGCGCAGCGCACTTCTATATTTCAGATGAAGAGGCGAAGCATCACTTTAAAGGATTAATCTCTGAGGTTTCTGGCTACCTAGTACCTAAGTTAACCCGTGAGATTGGCGGACGCAGCAGCAAGACACCGCTCGACCTACACATTGAATAGAGAAGTTGTATCAATGAAACACAATACCTCAGTTGCTCCACCAGCAACCACATCTCAACCAGCGCTTAGGTTCAGCTCAAGAGGTTTCACCATCATCGAGCTGGTCGTGGTGATCGTGATTCTAGGTATTGTGTCGGTCACTGCAGCTTCTAAGTTCCTCAACCTTCAAACCGATGCTCGTATCTCGACATTAAACGGCCTTAAAGGCGGAATGGAGGGCGCAAGTGCTATGCTTTATGGTAAGACATCAGCATTGGGCTTAGATAAAGCAGCTAGCGCATCGATTAATGTTGAGGGTGACGATATATTGGTCGCTTACGGTTACCCTGCAGCGATGAACGATCAAACTTGGTCACAGCTCATCGAATCAACCTTTCTAGATGCTGTTTGGGATACGGGTCGAGCTGACTGGTTCTTTACCAACACAGATGCGAATGATGGCATTATTCTTTATGCGCCTTCTAGCCGAAAAAAACAGGCTGATAACTGCTACCTTGAGTACCAAGAAGCGACAGAGACCACGACACCAGCCTTCACCTTAACAACAAGCGGCTGCTAGGTTTTAAGTAATCTTTATCAATCGTTAAGACAAAAAGTTTTTGTTCGATCGTCCGGTCTATTATTAGCATACTCGGCTCTATTCTAAATTTTTAGGAGGGGTGATATGTCACAATTTATAGAACAAACTCTCAACCTTGCCCCCTTTAGCTGGGCAGGCCTCGCTGCATGCATGCTGTGTGGTTCTTTAATCGGAATCGAAAGGCAAACACGCGGTAAACCCGTCGGAATCCGAACGTCGATTCTGATCATCAGTGGTACCTATTTCTTCCTCACCATGGCGATCAGCCTATCCCCCAACACACTCGATCAAGCTCGTGTGCTTGGTCAGATAATTACGGGTGTTGGATTTCTTGGGGCTGGTGTAATGATGACACTGGATGGCAAGATTCATGGCGTGACTTCAGCCGCAATTATCTGGGTACTCGCAGCATTAGGTATGATGATCGCACTAGGGCATCTTTCCCAATCGGTCATTATCACGCTAATGGCGCTAGTGATTCTGCTTGGTGTCGATAAAGTGGAAAACAGCTTCCAAAGCTTACGTCGTGGCGTTCACCAAAAGTGGATGCGAAAAGGTCGCGTGAAGAAATAGCGCAGCACTTGATAGCCTTAGTGGTAATGCCAATGATACAAAGAAGCCTAGTCAAACGACTAGGCTTCGCATTATTTTGGGAGAACTTAATACACCTGAATGCACACCTGATTCTTACCCGCAGCCTTTGCCTTATAGAGCTGCTCATCAGACGAACGAATACTCTGGTTTTCCCACAAGTGCCCTACGCTGTCGAACTTATACAAAGAGTAAAGCGTCGCGCCACCAGACACTGAGATACTAATCTTGTCACCCGTAGGGCATCGATAACTCTGTAGGCTAATGTCGTTTTGAATTCGCTCAAAGATCGATGAAAGCAACTCAGACGATTCACCCGTAATCGCGACAACAAACTCTTCGCCACCAAATCGAGCCACGATATCTTGCTGTCTAACGCTGTTCAGCATCAACCGAGCAACATGGCAAATCACCTCGTCCCCCACTTTATGGCCATGCTGATCATTAACGACTTTGAAATCATCGATATCAAACACGCCAACACCAATAATCGGCTCTTCATCTTGCGCCAGTAATCGAGCCTCAAAACCACGTCGATTCAGCAAGCCCGTTAATGGGTCGCGCATTGCTAGCTCATTTAAACGCTGGTGCTCTTGTCTTGTATAGAAGCGCCATAGCCATAAAACCGAGAGCAGATACAAAACCAACAGTATCGAAAGCTGAATCTTCTCCATCTCCAATACATGCAGAAAGTGCTCGCTCTTATCTTCTTCAATACTCAGATATAGCTGGGTGTTAATGTCATCAACATACAGAGGCTTGGAATACGTAAAATCCATAAACCCGTATTTGTTTGCGCCTCGAGTACTGGTGACTTTATAGCCATGGGTAGGGTTCGATACTAGGTTCGAGACATAACCATCGACACCCAACACCCCTTTAAACTCACCATTAACGTAGATTCCTTTGGTTAAGGTCACCACTTTCTGACCTGTCAGGTAGTCATCATATTGGCCGGTATACACCACTTGGTCTTGCCCTTGAGCTAAGCCAAAGCGAATCGTGTTCACCCAATAAGGCCTGCTATTCACAACCGAATCAAAGGTGTCGCCCTTAATGTAACTGGCAAAATCAGAAGGCGAAGAGATAATGAATTTCTCTTTTGAAATGAAATAAATCGCAGAGATGGTATCAATGGTATTGGCAAAATAAGCCATGGTCGGCGCGATGAACAGGCGCTTACCCGCTTCGGTATAAAGGTCCGATTCCGGGTTGCACATCTCGCGAGGGCCAGAGAACATAAAATCAAAACGAGGGGCATGTTGCTCCTCACTGGTGAAGTAACACGTCTCACCCTCGATCTTTTTGTCATGCGAGAATACGTAGGTATCCCCATGCAGTGGATAAAGCGCAGTGATGTTGTACTCAAGCGCATTTATGATCTGTGTGAGCTCCGCTAAAGAGCGTGTTACGCCTTGGTTTTCCATTCCATACTGTTTATCTGATTCTTCCGCTGAATCAACGAGCAACAAGCTCAAAACTACTAAAAAACTGGCGGTCAGGCCTAAGAAAGCCTTTTTAAAATCAACGGTATGGTGGTTAATCAAAGCATATAAATCATCATTAGGAGTTTATCGCACATTGTACTCATAAGTAAAAATACTGCAATAGAAAATATAAAACAATATGCTTATCTATTTTGGAGGGGCGTTTGGATATCTATAAGAAAATGTTGAGTTGCAATAACGCCTAAGTCAGATGCACTTAGGCGTTATGAATCACTATAGTAACACTAAGCCTTACTTAGCAAAGTTTACAATCGGGAAGCACGGGAAGAAACCGTTGTCAGCACAGTTGATCAGACCAACTTGTACGCCTTCGATTTTGTTGGTTTTGTTGAAGATACCAACCTGAACCGTAGACACTTCTGAAAGGTTCGCTGCACCAACATCAACCATAGTGTTACCTTCTGAGTAGTTTACAAAACTCACGTTCGCGCCTTTCACATCATTAGTAATGTTCACAGCACCCAGGTTAACACCGGTTGTTTTACCCGTATTCCAGTTGAAGAAACCCAGAGATGCACCGGTCATTTCTTGGTTCACTTTTGATGCACCAAAAATACCAAGGTTCACACCTGTGGTCGTTTGCGTCTCAGACATACCAACAACGGCAAGATCGACACCTTTAAGGTCGTTTACTTGTCCGTGAAGCAGAGCCAAACGCACACCGCCAACCGCATCTGAATCAGGTGCGTTGAAACCGTTAATCGTTGAAAACATAACAGGCGAAGAAGCAAATGCTGCCGGTGCCATTACTGCTGCCGACACAGCAAGTACTGAAAGTAGTTTTTTCATTGGGGAGTCTCCACTGACTTATTGTTAACTTGATTAATCCATTTTTAATCAAGCATTTATTGTCCTTTATTCAACAGCTACCCATGTTAAATCAATGTAATAACTGTACTGTTGAATATAAGCCGCTAAATCATAAAGAGCAATGGTTAAGAGCAGATGCGGGATTCGAGTGAACGAGATGCGAAAAGCAAAAAAAACAGAGACCGAAACCTCCGCTCTAACGCTTATTATTCCAAACAAAAATCTAGGCGAGAAAATCAACATGTTTCACAAGCTTATAGCCCACACACTTATTGCCGCATCTAAAGCGATGTCATCCTAAAAAATTTATTGATAAAAGCTCAACAGACCTCAGGTATTCAAAAACTAATGTTCGTAAAATTCTGAAAATAAACTAAATTCTAATATAGGAATAGAACGATATGAAACAGCGGGAATAGCATGATTAAGGAACCTACGAATAAACAGACCATTAAAGCGATTATTTCGCGTGGTTTTTTGGCTATCGTGTTATTTTTAGGCCTCTATATCTATGTTAGCCATGCTCTGAAGAACAAAGAGCAGGACATGATTAATCTCCAGCTCAGTCTTTCTGAAGCTTATAGCGTTATGCTCTCTGTCAGACGACAAGAGCAGCAGTTTGTTTCCACAAGGCAACCAGAGATTCAAGAACAACTCAATATAAAGCGAAGTCAGCTGATCGAAAAGCTGGCTGAGATCGATGGGAAAATCGTACGAAGCGACCTCAATATTTCTTTTAATTATGCCAAAGTTGTCGAGTATCTCGACGAGTACCACACAGCCTTTTCATTATTAGCCCTTGAGTTAGCCAGCATACATGGTCAAGGGGACCAAATTGGGCTCATTGAGAAACTTAAAAACGCAGCGTTGACACTTGAGCGCTTCGTACATGAAGCCAATAATAAGCAGCTTGAAGAACTGTTTATCGGTACGCAAGATCTCATGTATCAGTTTTTTACTGGTTTTGAGCAGAAAACATTAGATCAGATAGTCGATTCACTATACAAGATCCAATACGAAGTCGAAGAGAATACCCGAACGATTACTGCACTGGCTTCGTTTAATAATTTCAAACGCCATTTTTGGCGATTACAGCGCGGGTTAAAGAGTGTCGGGTACAGCTCTGACAGCGGTTTGAAAGGAGAACTCACGAGCAGCATTTATCATGTTGAAGATGAACTCAATTTGCTGTTCACCGAAACTCCTAAGCGAATCGCAGAGAACTTGATACAGGTAAAGTGGTACCGCTATATATCAACAGCCGCATTAGGAGGGGTGACGTTACTGGTGCTGCTTTATGTTGTGTGGCGTGCCAGTCAACTTGAAACTCAATTGATTGTTTCACAAGAGAAAGCACGACAAGCAAACCGCGCAAAAAGTGCCTTTCTTGCCAATATGTCTCATGAGATACGGACACCGCTTAATGGCGTGATTGGTATGTCAGAAATACTGGCAGAAACCAAACTATCCGCAGAACAAAAAGACTGCCTTGGGACTATCTATACCTCTTCTCAAACCTTACTTATGTTGATCAACGATGTTCTCGATCTGTCCAAAATTGAATCGGGTAAACTGGAAATTAATCCACATACGACAGACTTAAGAGAGCTGCTGTTTGATAGCGTGACTCTGATTTCTTCTAAAGCTTATCAAAAGCAGATTAAGTTGGAAGTTGAAATTGATGGCGAGCTCCCAGAGTACATTCATGTTGATGGGAATAAAATTCGCCAAGTGTTGATGAATTTAGCCTCAAATGCGATCAAATTTACAGAACAAGGCTCTATCGTATTCACCGCTAAACGGCTTCCATCATTGGAAACAGAGTGTGTGGTCGAGTTTTCTGTTCGAGATACGGGTATTGGTATCGCAGCAGACCAACAAGAGCACATTTTCAAAGCGTTTTGCCAAGAAGATACCAACATCACCTCCAATATTGCGGGGACCGGATTAGGGCTTAGTATTTCGTCACGTATGGTGGAAATGATGGGAGGCTCGATAAACGTTGAGTCAGAGAAGGACGTGGGCAGTTGCTTTCATTTCCAATTAACCGTAGTGCCATCAGATCATTCTGAACATAAAAATCGTAAACAAACCGTTGTCTATTATTCAGATGCGCCATCGAAACTTTTACTCGATGACTTGTTCCGCCTTGGTTACTCACCACAACTAAAATCAATCGAAACAAACTTGGCGGCAACTGACCTCCCAGAGATCGCTTTGATGGAAGATATTAACCAAGCCAAAACACTGCATCGCTTAGCACCAGAGGTGAAAATCATCATAGTGAAAGATAATCTTAGTGATCCTATGAGTGAGTGTCATTTTATCTCAGGCTATGTGACTCTTCCTATGCTCGGTTCCCGCTTAAGTAGCATGTTGAACTCCGTGCTTGAAAGGTCACAGCCACAACCCCCTCAACATCAACCTGAGCCGATAGAAGCGACTGTACGTCAAAAAGTCCTCATAGTTGAAGATAACCGCGTAAATCAGAAGGTGGTATGTATCAATTTAGATAAGTTAGGGATTGAATATTGGGTTGCCAATGATGGACAAGAAGCGATTGATTTATATAAAGAGCATCATCAAGACATCGGCCTTATCTTGATGGACTGCATGATGCCGAATGTAGATGGCTTTGAGGCAACAGAGCGAATCAGGCGCTATGAAGAAAACCTGCAACTTCAGGCAACACATATCCTCGCTTTAACGGCATCCGTGCTCGATGATGATATTAAACATTGCTTCGAGTGTGGAATGAACGATTATCTTCCAAAACCATTTAAGCGTGACATGATGCTGCAAAAAATTGATGAACAACAGTTTACGCACAAAGCAGGCTGACCAAGGAGCTTTGGAAAAAAAGAGTGATGGTGAAGCTGAAATACAGATACGGGATGCGAATAAATAAGGCTTAAGAGCAAAAAAACGGAGACCGAAGTCTCCGTTTTCTAAAGCTTATGTGTGACTTTCTCTGCTATAGAGAAAGGGGGATGATTACATCATGCCGCCCATGCCACCCATACCGCCCATGCCACCCATATCAGGCATTGCAGGGCCAGAATCTTGTGGCTTATCAGTGATCATCGCTTCTGTTGTGATCATAAGACCAGCAACTGACGCTGCGAACTGAAGTGCAGAGCGAGTTACCTTAGTTGGATCTAGGATACCCATTGCAATCATGTCGCCGTATTCGCCAGTCGCCGCGTTGTAACCGTAGTTACCTTCGCCAGCACGAACGTTGTTAGCAACAACAGATTCTTCATCACCTGCGTTCTTAGTGATTTGACGGATAGGCGCTTCCATTGCACGTAGTGCAACACGGATACCGACGTTTTGCTCTTCGTTGTCGCCTTCAAGGCCAGCAACTTTAGATGCAGCGCGGATAAGTGCAACACCACCACCAGCAACCACACCTTCTTCAACGGCAGCGCGAGTTGCGTGAAGTGCATCTTCAACGCGGTCTTTCTTCTCTTTCATCTCAACTTCAGTTGCAGCGCCTACTTTGATTACTGCAACACCGCCAGCTAGCTTAGCTACGCGCTCTTGAAGTTTCTCTTTGTCGTAGTCAGACGTTGCATCTTCGATTTGTTGACGGATTTGAGAAACACGACCTTGGATCATTGTTTCTTCGCCCGCGCCATCGATGATGGTTGAGTTTTCTTTAGTGATAGTTACACGCTTAGCTTGACCTAGGTCTTCTAGCGTTACTTTCTCTAGGTCTAGGCCGATCTCTTCAGAGATAACCGTACCGCCAGTTAGGATAGCGATGTCTTGCAGCATAGACTTACGACGGTCACCGAAACCAGGCGCTTTAACAGCAGCCACTTTAACGATGCCACGCATGTTGTTCACAACTAGAGTTGCAAGCGCTTCGCCTTCTACATCTTCAGCGATGATAAGAAGTGGACGAGATGCCTTAGCAACTGCTTCTAGAGTCGGAAGAAGTTCACGGATGTTCGAAACTTTCTTGTCGATAAGAAGAATGAATGGGCTTTCTAGATCAACAGAACCCGCTTCTTGGTTGTTGATGAAGTAAGGAGATAGGTAACCACGGTCGAACTGCATACCTTCAACTACGTCTAGCTCGTCTTGTAGAGCCTGACCTTCTTCAACCGTGATTACGCCATCACGACCTACTTTTTCCATCGCTTCAGCAATGATGTTACCTACTGTCGAATCAGAGTTCGCAGAGATAGTACCTACTTGCGCGATAGCTTTTGTATCTGCACATGGAACAGAAAGGCCTTTTAGCTCTTCAACTGCAGCGATAACTGCTTTGTCGATACCGCGCTTAAGATCCATTGGATTCATGCCAGCAGCAACGGCTTTTAAGCCTTCAGTGATGATTGCTTGAGCAAGAACTGTTGCTGTAGTCGTACCGTCGCCCGCCGCGTCATTCGCTTGCGAAGCCACTTCTTTAACCATTTGCGCGCCCATGTTTTGGAACTTGTCTTCAAGTTCGATTTCACGTGCAACTGAAACACCATCTTTAGTGATCGTTGGTGCGCCAAATGATTTGTCTAAAACAACGTTACGGCCTTTAGGACCTAGTGTTACTTTTACTGCGTCAGCCAGAACGTTTACACCTTCTAGCATTTTAATACGTGCGTCATTACCAAATTTAACGTCTTTAGCAGCCATCTTAATTTCCTTTCAAATTCTTTGTTTCGGGGCGTCTCAGCGTTATCGCGTCATTCTGAACAGTGAGGGACGAACGTGATTCAGAATCTACTCAAATCGCACTCTGTTTAGATTCCAGATAATTCGTTCCTCATTTCTGGAATGACGATATGAATCATCCAATACTGGCTCTGATAACTTTTACTGAGAGTTAAATGAAAAATAGATTACTCGACGATCGCCATGATGTCGTTTTCAGACATAATCAGAACTTCTTTGCCGTCGATTTTTTCAGTTTTCGTGCCGTAACCTTCAGCAAAGATAACGGTATCGCCAACTTTTACGTCCAACGGTTGCACTGAACCGTTTTCTAGAATGCGGCCTTTGCCGACAGCTAGAATGATACCGCGAGTCGATTTTTCTGCGGCAGAACCAGTTAGAACGATGCCACCAGCAGATTTAGATTCAACTTCTTGGCGCTCAACGATAACTCGGTCATGTAGAGGACGGATATTCATCGGTCTTATCTCCTGATAATTTCCATTTAAATTTTGATAGTTGCCACGATTAGCGTGGGTCAAACAATATGTTGGGGGCGATGTGAAAGATCCCAAGGGGGGAACGAAAAAATTGTGAGCTAAAGTGCAGATTCTCACCCCTCATCTTTCCCTGCTTTTCGTTTACTCGTATCCCGCATCTGTTTATCCTACGCTTTTGGTTTCTATCGGCGTTTTGCATGCAAGATAAGCACGGGCTATTAACTGCCCCAATTGAGAGTACATTGCGTACCATGACCATACCGACCATATTCGGTATGGTGGCGATCTTGATGTTTAACTTGGTCGATACCTTCTTTATCTCACTGCTCGGCACACAAGCACTTGCAGCAGTGAGCTTTACCTTTCCAGTCACCTTTGCCATCAACTGCATCACCATGGGGATTGGTATTGGCTTATCGACATGTATCGGTCGATTGCTTGGCCAAGGCAGCGCACAAAATGCAGCACGCTTTACCTGCCATGGATTATTACTCGCGCTACTTCTGGTCTGCTGCGCTTCCGCTGTTGGCATTATCTCACTCGACCCCTTATTTACTTTATTGGGTGCCGAAGCGGAGTTACTGCCTCTGATCTCTGAGTACATGCTGATCTGGTATATCACCATTCCCCTATTAGTGATCCCAATGGCAGGCAACAGCGCTATTCGTGCCAGTGGCGATACCAAAACGCCTGCTAAAATCATGATGCTGGCAGGGTTAATCAACGGCGTTCTCGACCCTTTGCTTATTTTTGGATACGGCCCCTTCCCTGAACTAGGGATTCAAGGTGCTGCAATTGCAAGTGGTTTCAGTTGGTTTGGCGCTTTGTGTTGCTCGCTGTACATCTTGATTAAACGAGAAAAGCTTCTGGCTTTACCGAATATCAAAAACATCCTTAGCGATTGGTATCAAATACTGACTATCGGCACTCCTGCGGCACTGTCCAATGCGCTCAATCCATTAGCGGGTGCCATCATAATGATGATGTTGGCCAAACAGGGAACCGAAGCCGTTGCTGCTTATGGTGCTGCTCAGCGTATTGAATCCATTCTTATCATTGTGTTGATGTCTCTGACTTCAGCCCTTACGCCTTTCATGGCGCAGAACTTTGGCGCAAACAACTCTCAACGCAGCTTTAAGGCATTGTTTCTCAGTATGCGTTTTGCTGTGATGTTCCAAGGTTTGATTTTCTTAATGATGGTGCCGTTGAGCATCCCCTTAGCTGCCCTGTTCTCTCAAGAAGAATCCGTACGAGGCATTTTGTGGCATTACTTGTTGGTCGTCCCCTTTAGCTATGGATTCCAAGGTATTGTGATGATGCTGATCAGTGGAATGAATGCCATGCATCAACCACTCAAAGCCTTTCAATGGAGCTTCATGCGTTTGTTTGTGTTTACCTTGCCCTTTGCGTGGATAGGCAGCCAAATTGATGGTGTCGAAGGGTTGTTTATTGGTTTAGCCTTGGGGAACATCATGGGTGGTATTTCAGGGTATTGCTTTGCACTTCGTGTGAGGGCTAAAGCAGATGCGGGATACGAAGAGGGATAGTACAAACCAAAAACTGAAAGACAAACGCTGACTACGCAGCGCTTAGTCCATCTTCGTTATATTTATGTCGCTAGAGCAAAGTTGATCGTATTTACCTTCGCTAGATTAACGTTCTGTTTTGCTTGCCACAGATCATAGTGATCCTGCATTGTTAACCAACTCTCCGGGGTTCTACCCAGTGACTTAGAAAGACGTAAAGCCATTTCAGGAGAAACTGCACTTTGGCCTTTAAGAACACGATTCAGCGTAGAAGGGGATACATCAAGCTGCTTTGCAACAAAACGACAGCTATAACCAAACGGTTCCATATATAGGTCATAAATAAACTCACCTGGGTGAGGAGGGTTGTGCATACTCATTAGTGATAATCCTCATAATTTAAAATATAGGCATTACCATCAATAAATTCGAAAGTAATACGCCAATTACCATTTACTGTGATTGACCAAATACCATCTCTATCCCCTTTTAATGGGTGAAGCTTAAAGCCAGGTAGATCAACATCATCAATAATGGTTGCAGTATCTATAGCTGCCAACTGCATCCTAAGCTTACGCTCATGCTTAACTTGAATACCGGCTTTACTGCCAGTCTCAAAAAACTTTTTGAGACCTTTATGCTTGAATGTTTTAATCATACAGAGAGTGTAGCGTGTTGCGCATCATGAATCAAATTTCAAGCAGCTTAAGAGCAGATGCGAGATTCGGGTAAACGGGATGCGAAGAGCCTCAAAAACAGATACGAGATTCGAAGAGCTTGAGAGCAGAAAAAGACTAAAAGAAGGAAGATGACATGGAAGACACCACTTACAAAATGTTCTATGACGCACCAATTGGCAAGATGATCATTGTTAGCAATGGTGTGTCGCTTATTGAAATTGACCATGTAAATCACGAAGAGCGAATGATTAGCAATCCAGATGACCTTTGCCAACTGGCAGCGAAACAGTTAGATGAGTACTTCGCAGGTCATCGAATAGAATTCGATTTGCCATTAAGAGCGATAAAAGGCACTGACTTTCAAAAAGTAGCTTGGCAGGCTTTAACAACCATTCCTTATGGCGAAACCATCAGTTACGGTGAACAAGCGAAAATAATGGATAACCCAAAAGCCGTAAGAGCTGTGGGTGGTGCAAATGGCAAGAACCCATTTAGTATTGTTGTGCCTTGCCATAGAGTCATCGGCGCGAATGGAACATTAACCGGCTACACCGGCGGTATGAATCGCAAAGAGTGGTTGTTAGATTTTGAGCGTTCGATCTTAAATAAAAAGAAGTAAACCTTATCTCACTAGATCAATGATATAAAATTTCGCCATCAAGAAGCGCCATTATCACCAGACAACACATAGTCTATATTTAAAATTTCATACAAAGAGGTGATAGTAATGTCCACTGATACGATTGAATCTTATGAAGATCGAAAGCGTAGAGATGGAGCTATAGCGCTAATGAAACTATTATCGTTTTCTATTGATGATAAAAAAAATGACCGAGTCAATTCAGGTACTCAGATTCGAGATAAACTGGCAAAACGTAAACAATCGGTTCAAGAATCAACATCACCGTTACGCTGATAATAATACGTTCGGTTACTTTAGTTTAATCCCATAAGTGTCAATATGGGCAAGTAACTCGCTTGATGTAATTCTATGCTTAACGAGCAAGTCAACCTTGAATGGAAGCGACGACTGTTCTAAACGATCTTGCAAGCCTGCGACGACACTTAACGAAATCCCGTGCCCCTCGATAACAATATCGATGTCGGAGTTATCTTTATAAGTTCCAAGGGCTCTAGAACCGAATACCCAGGCATGAATGACTGCGGCATGACTCAAAACAATATCCTCAATCAGCTGATACTGATGAGGCTTAAGGCCGACCGAGTCTGGTTTACCCAAATAACTATCGATCACATTTAACCTCTTGTTCGCATTGACCCTCTTGATCACATTTAAGCTTTAAATAGAGTGTGACTTGCCCTATCACTGGTGAAAATGACTCTAAGATCAGTGACTGAGCTTCAAGGACATTTTCCTCATCATAGGTGTAGGACAATAAATTTCGTTTTATGAGTGCTTCAAGCATAATCTCACACTGCTCCGAAGACAGGTGCTTAGCTTCTAAGGCCGTACGAAAAACGCTCCTCGGCGAAGCCACATCAAACCCTTCAAACTCAAGTAAGTCTTTAAGGGTCTTCCATGTCAGTTCGAAAGAAAATTCAAAAGTTTGTACTAACCCAGCGAGCTCTAACTCATTGTAGCTATCTTGTGAGCACGCTCTCTCAAGCCTTTGCTGCGCTTTCATTAAGTTTTGCAGTCGTTGCTTCCAGCGGCCTGGGTTTGAGTTCATATAAACAGCCTAGAGATAAGGTAAAAGATAAGTATAGTATGAGCCTTAAGCTACCTAATCATTCAAGCAATGTCACTCTTTCGATATTCATCAAGACTGTTCTTTTCGTCTTTTGTTTAAGGTCGTGCCCTTATGTTCTCCCCCTGCATGTTTTTCTTACCCAATACCTGTCCTTAAGCTCTTCGCTACTCGTTTACTCGCATCTCGTTTACTCGTATCCCGTATCTATACTCAAATTCCAGATACAAAAAAACGGCCACACTCGCGTGCAGCCGTTCTAGTATTCGATGAAAGTTAAAAACTATTTATCTAAAACAGTAATTACTTAACGATCACATCACCTGACATTTCAGCCGGGATTGCGATACCAGACAGAGAAAGCATCGTTGGTGCTAAGTCAGACAGCTTGCCGCCCTCTTTGAATTCAACGTCTTTGCTGCCCACGTAGATAAGTGGCACTGGTAGGTTAGTGTGCGCCGTGTGGATGCCGCCCGTTTCTGGGTTTACCATCATTTCCGCGTTACCGTGGTCTGCGGTGATAAGCAGTTGGCCATCGGCTTCTTTAATTGCTTCAACCACTTTACCCAGACATTCGTCTAGCGACTCTACCGCTTTAACCGCTGCATCGTAAACGCCAGTGTGGCCAACCATGTCACAGTTAGGGAAGTTACAAACGATAGCGTCGTATTTGCCGCCTTTGATTGCTGCAACTAACTTTTCAGTTAGCTCTGGTGCGCTCATTTCTGGCTGTAGGTCGTAAGTTGCTACTTTTGGAGAAGCAACAAGTTGACGCTCTTCGCCTTCGAACTCGTCTTCGATACCGCCATTGAAGAAGAAAGTCACGTGCGCGTATTTCTCTGTTTCAGAGATACGTAGCTGCGTTTTACCTTGCTTCGATAGCCATTCACCGTAAGTGTTCTCTAGAGAAGCCGGTGGGAATGCACATAGAAGCGGGATGTCTGCTGCGTATTGAGTCAGCATCACGAAATCGATCGCTGGGAATACGTTACGAGCAAAACCATCGAAATCAGGAACGAATGCACGTGTAATTTCACGAGCACGGTCAGCACGGTAGTTCATGAAGATTACCGCATCGCCATCAACGATAGCGGCAGACTCTTCGCCTTCTGCTTTGATTTCAGTCGCTTTTACAAACTCATCGTTTTCATCACGAGCGTAAGCCGCTTCTAGGCCAGCAACCGCTGTATCAAACGTGAATTCTGCTTTTGCTTGAGTCAGCAGGTCGTAAGACTCTTGAACGCGATCCCAGTTGTTATCACGGTCCATTGCGTAGTAACGACCAATAAGCGAAGCCACACGGCCTTTACCTAGCTTAGCGAACAGTTCTTGGAAGCGTGCTAGTGTGTTTTCTGCGCTACGTGGCGGCGTATCACGGCCGTCTAGGAATGCGTGTAGGTAGATTTTCTCTGCGCCACGTTCTGCTGCCATTTCAACAGCTGCGTAGATGTGATCTTCATGAGAGTGAACGCCACCTGGAGACATAAGGCCCATGATGTGAACCGCTTTCTCAGCTTTCACCGCTTTATCGATAGCGTTCACTAGCGTTTCAGTTTGGCCGAACTCACCATCTGAAATTGACTTAGTAATACGAGTAAGATCTTGGTATACCACGCGACCCGCACCAATGTTGGTGTGACCCACTTCAGAGTTACCCATTTGGCCATCAGGTAGGCCTACATCTAAGCCAGAAGCCGAGATTAGCGTGTTAGGTTGGTTAGCAATAAGACCGTCTAAAACTGGAGTCTTAGCGTTCGCGATAGCGTTGTCTTGGTTGTCTTCACGGTAACCGTAACCGTCAAGGATCACTAGAGCCATTGGCTTCTTAGCTGACATAGGACTGACCTCGTTCAATTCAAAATAAATCGGTATAAAAACAAATTAGCGTAATTTTACTACAGTTTACAGTCAAAACTGTAGTGGAAGATCAAGAAAGGGCGCAGGTAGGATGATCGAATGTGAAAAAAAGCGTCATTTTGTGTTTAAGGGTCGCATAAACCTTGAGCAACAGTATTTAGGGAAATATCGCTGTCGTCATTCTGTATTAACACTGAGTTACATACTAAAACCAAATGTCACATTCAAAATGCACAGAACAAAACATACTCAACCAGGTGTACATATTGATGGTTTTAGCGTAAGATACACGCAAATAAACTCCTACAAAAAATTGGCTAGAGTTCATTATGTTATTAGAGCTATCATTTGTTGGCTTCTTCTCCTTTTCCTCACTCTTTTTGATGAGAAAAGTGGCAAAATCCATTGGCTTAGTGGATAAACCGAATGAGAGAAAGTTACACACTGGTGCGATCCCATTGGTCGGTGGTATTGCGATCAGCTTAACCATTGGCCAATTCATCGTTACCCATCCAGACGTCATCCCGCATAGCCCACTCTTTTTAGCTTCTGTTATTGCTCTTATTATTATCGGGGCGCTTGATGACAAATTCGACATTAGCTTCAAAATACGACTGGTGGTGCAAGCAATTCTCTCCATCGGCATGATGTATTTCGCCGACATTCGATTAGATAACATTGGTAACCTGTTTGGTACTGGCGACCTGCATTTAGGCTTCCTGAGCCCTGTAGTAACCATACTCGCAGTGATTGGCGCGATTAACGCGTTCAATATGGTCGACGGCATTGATGGATTGTTAGGTGGGCTTGCTATTGTAACTTTTGGCGGTATCGCCGTTTTACTTCAAGTCGACAGCCAACATGGCTTAGCGTATTTATGCGTGGTGTTCATTGTCGCAACCATCCCTTATATCTTAATGAACTTAGGCATTCTTGGGCGTGAGCGTAAGGTTTTCATGGGAGATGCTGGCAGCATGATGATTGGATTTACTGTAATTTGGTTACTGCTGGGCGCAAGCCAAGATCCATCAGAAGCTATGATGAGACCAATAACTGCACTGTGGTTAATTGCTGTTCCGCTGATGGACATGGCTGCCATCATGTTCAGACGCGTACGCCGCGGTGACTCCCCTTTCAAGCCCGACCGTGAACACCTACACCACATCTTCCAACGCCTTGGTTTTACATCGCGACAAACCCTGGCCATCATTTGTGCTATCGCAAGTAGCTTCGCTGGCTTCGGTATCTACGGAGAGTTCCTAGAAATTGCTGAATCGACCATGTTCATCCTGTTTATGATTTGTTTTGCTTCATACACTGTAGCTATGAGCTATGTTTGGCGCATCACCAGCTGGATTAGAAGTTTGCGCAACCTTCCAGAAAAAGTCTACTAGTGATTAACAGTGTATTAATGGCTTAGGTTTTCAAGTGAAGATGATTAATAGCAAAAGCACTCAAGTCTAAAACTTCTCAAGCTAAACGCAAAAGAGCCCAATCTCGATATAAGATTGGGCTCTTTTTCTATATTTGTCTTAGTTTGAGCTATTGTAACTTAACTGCTTTAACTCTCTAATTTACCCAGCTAAGCACTGCGATAGTAGACTTGTCCGTTAACGACACATCAAACTATTTCGCTTCTAACTTCTTCCACTTTCTTACTATCTTCGCCATTTTAAACGAGTGTGTCATCGCGTAGGTGTGGAGGAAGAAACACACAACAATGGTGTAGAACATGATGTATTCTGGCACTTGGAAGTATTCGCCCAATAACCCCAACGTTGAGTACAGCAACTGCACCAAACAGATCACCACTAACGACTCACGAGGGGTAAAGCCGATACGCTGCATAATGTGGTGAAAATGCTCGCGGTCAGGTTGGAACGGAGAGTGCCCTTTTCGAATACGACGGATCATAATGGCCATCATATCAATCAAAGGCACCGCAATTAACCACAATGCCGTCACCGGACGAATCGTATAGTGACCGTGTTCAGGTTGAGTACCTCGGATTAAAATCCAAATCACAAGGAAGCCGATCATCATGCTACCGGCATCGCCCATGAACACTTTTCGCAGCTTGCCAAAATAGCCCAAATTAAACAGCACAAAAGGTAATAAAATCACCACCATCACGGCCATAAAGAAGGTGTAGAACTCAAGCCCATGAGCATAGAACAGCACACCTAACGAGGCAAACACCACTATGCTTAAACCACCCAATAGCCCGTCAATACCATCAACCATGTTAAAAGCGTTAATTGCACCGATCACAGCTAATATGGTAACAACATAATCGATGGCAACCGGAAAGTCCCAAACACCAAACCCAAACGCATTACCAACATGAGAAAGCGTTAGCCCGGTATAATGCATTACGATCAGCGTCAAGACAGCTTGCACACCCATGCGAAGTTTAAAACTGATATCGAAGCGGTCATCTGCCACACCGATCAGCACCAGTATCGTTAAGCACGTGGCGATTACCTCTATGTTATTGATTTCTGACGCACTCACGTAGAAGAAGTACAACAAGGTAATACAAAGGGAAATACCGCCCACCAAAGGAACCACACCCTCATGATGTTTTCTAGCATTCGGTTTATCAACTAAGCCAATGGCGTAGCCCACTTTGCGCATGCAGTACAACACCGCCAACGAAAGGAAGAAGAACAGAGAAAGTTCGACAAAGTATTCAAACAATGACATTAATTTAAGCCTTGGGGTTTGTTATTAAATAGTATTTTTATTGCGTTTTTTACAAATAAACCAAGATCCCCACCTATTGGGGAGGAGCAAGCTCGAAGTAAAACTGTCTCAATTCCGTCTCAGCACTGAGACACTCATCAGACTAAGTGATGGTTTTTATAATGAAAAAGAGGATCACAAAGGATCCTCTCTAATAGGTGAGACGACTGGGACACAATCTCCATTTCAAAATGCAATACCGACCCCGTTGTCTTAGTAAAGACATATTGAGAAAATGCACCAAAAACAAACATCGTCATTCTGGCAAATGCCAGAATCTTAGAGGGCACAAACTTAGCCAGTACTAAATCAATCCCTAACAAAAGTCACTCAAACGCTAACCAAACCCGTCATCCCCGAGCGCTTTTCTCGGCCAGCACACTGGTCCGGGAGCGAGGACTCTATCACAAGCAAAATCCCCTACTAAAAACTGTAGGGAATGACACCTACTCTCCCCCTATCACTAACAATGAATTCAGTACCGGTATAAAGAAGAACTCTCAATAGATTGTACAAACTAGCAATTCAACTTAGTCAACCCTTGCATAACCGGCAAATACGCTGCACCAAGCACCCCACTAGAATCCCCATGCATTGCTTTCACAATAGGTGTTGAAGCCTTACCACCAAAGGTATATTGAGCTAATTTAGCTTGAATAATAGGATACAAAACATCTTGGTTCGACATACCACCACCAAGCACTATCACTTCGGGGTCGATAATATTAACTATGGTGCCCAGCGCACGCGCCAGTTGATCACAATAGTGTTCAATATGCTGAATACAGGATTGCTCTCCTAAATGAGCTTTAGCAAAAATATCAGGTGCTGACAAAGGTGAATGCTTTAAAGCCCACGTTCTTTCAAAGCCTGTACCCGAAAGAAACAGTTCATTGCAGTTCCATGCACCGCAGTAGCACTGAGTAGCAGGCCCATCTACATCTTCTGAGAAGTAAGGCAAAGGATTGTGGCCAATCTCGCCCCCCAATCCATGCTGGCCATCGACAATAGAACCATTAATAATGACCCCACCACCACAACCGGTACCCAAAATCACCGCCAAACAGGAGTTAGACGCCTGCTTTGCAGCACCGGTTTCGTACTCAGAAATCGCTAGGCAATTTGCATCATTAGTTAAGGCGATAGGAATCTGGGGATAGGCTACTTTTAGATCGCTCAAGAAGTCTTCACCGTTAAGGCAAACAATATTCGCGCCTTGCATCAGCCCTGTTTGACGATTAACCGACCCAGGACTGCCAACGCCAATCGACTGTATGGATTCACGTGATAACAACTCATCGATAACCAATCTGACTGAGGTAAAAAAGCCCGGATAATTGCTCTTTACTGTTGGCTTTCTCAAGCGATGAACAACGTTATTAGTCGAGGGAGAGACGATCACTCCCTCAATTTTTGTACCACCAATATCAAGCCCTAGCAACACAATATTTCCCTATGTCCTTTGTAATTATCTAGCATTAATTATTCACTCTAGCCAAAAGGCCAGTGCCACAGTATTGGTACTGTGCCGTATCAAAAGGAATAAATACCGATTCACCCGCTTTCAAGGTTAATTGCTTGTTTGCACACTCAAGGTGTACCTCACCCTCTATACAAAACACTATTTCAGCACTTCGAACGTAAACGCTTCGCTTCGTTTGTTTTGCCTCTAACACATCGAACCTAAAATCATCTACTGGCACTGGAAAATGAAGGTGACCTTCTCGCACCATCGGTTCCGTTAACAGTTCGCCTTCAAGAATAGGCTCAAAGCGAACGTTGGAAACTAGCTCTTCTACATCAATATGCTTGGGTGTGAGACCCGCGCGTAGCACGTTATCAGAGCTCGCCATCACCTCTAAAGCAGTACCTTGAACATAGGCATGGGGCGTTTCTGCATGCAAGAACATCGCCTCACCCGGTTGCAACTCGACAACATTCAGAAATAAAGGAGCGAATAATCCGTTGTCGTTCGGATACAGTTTGCAAAAGTGTTCACTATAATCCAGCGCTTGCTTCGCTTTATCCGACAGGTTTGGCTTACCAAAATTCGCTTTAAGCTGAGCCAAGGCCTGTTTCTGCTTATCTCCTGCCAATGTAAGCAAGGTAGTAAACAGTGTTTTTAGTCCTAACGCATTGGGAGAAGCCTTGAACGCATTCACATCTTCAGCTAGAGCTTCAATGTTCACCTCATCAAATAAGGCAATAATGGTTTCAAACTCTCGAAACCCATTCATCGCCTTATACTCTGTAATGGCGTACACCAATTCAGGCTTATGGCTTGGATCTTTGTAGTTGCGGTTGGCCGCCGTAAACTCAATGCCTTGCGCGTTTTCACGCTCAAAACCTAGCTCAGAGTTGCGCTTGTTAGGGTGCACCTGAATCGAAAGTGGCGTCTGCGCAGCCAATACTTTAAACAAATAAGGCAATTGTCCGTAGCGATTAGCGCTATAGTCACCCAACACATTTTTGGCATCGTTTGTAATATAATCAGCCAGAGAAGTGTCTAACTCATCTAATCGAGAGCAGCCATTTGGATGTGCCCCCATCCATAATTCTGCCTGAGGCTCATTGTCCGGGTTATCAAACCCAAATAAAGTACTGAGCGAGGTATGACTACCCCACGCATAGTTTTGAATAACATTATTTAATTTAAACATCATAATATTCGAACTAGCTTAATTTTCGTTCAAAGAAAATAACCTTTGGTATGTTGATGCACCACTTCCGAATCTAGCAATTCCTCAACACTCCACCATTGATACGCACAGTGTTGTTCTACTGGTAAATCATTTATATCGATATCTACAGTAAGTTCATAACCCAAAACAACATAATGAGTACTAAAATCCGTTCCCGAAAAATTATCAGTGTAAAAATGTTGGTATGGACCTAAAAATGTCGCACTGGCAATTGAGTATTCCTGCCCTAACTCAACTGACGTTAGTCTTAAAAATGCTTGTTCAAAATTTTCATCTTTAAGAATACGACCACCAGGGACAAACCAATACCCCTTCGCAGGGCGATTAGTACGCTCTCCAAGAAGCACCTGCCCTTGTTCATTTTTAATGATGAGATCGATAGAGACTAAGGGAGTAGAGGCCACAACCGTTTTGAAGGATTCTAATTCCAGTTTCATGTGAAGTAGTCCCTAATACACAGAGATTGGAGAGTAAAGGCCACTCGCCTTGCTTTAAGCCCTTACCCTTTATAACTACAGCGTTTGCACTTTGGCTAATACAGAACTCACAATGTCACTTGCTTGTTTCATAGTGTCAGATTCCGCATAGCAGCGAAGCTCTGGCGCGTTGCCCGAAGGGCGTAAGTGAACAATATCACCGCTACTCAATGTGATGCGCAAGCCATCAGTGGTGTTTACACAGTCAACAGATTCATTGAAACCGAGCTCTTCGATAAGCTCTTGAGGGTTTGCTTTACCCTTGGCCAAAATCGCTAAACTGTTTTCAGTAGCAAAGTTTTGAATTCGGTCACTATGACTAAAACGTTGTGGTAGCTCATTAACAAGCTTGGCAATGCCTACCTCTTTACCAGCCGACAACAGCATCAATGCAGGCAGTACCGCATCTCGAGTTGGCAATGCTTTTAACGTTTGTCCGTTTATCTCAGTATCACTGCCTAACAAAAAGCCGCCATTTGCCTCAAAACCGGCAATGCAGTTGTACTTTTTAGAGAGCGCTTCAAATTCGGCAATTACATAAGGTGAGCCAATCTTCGTTTTTGATATGGCTTTAAATGCACTTGATTGCTCAATAATGGTGTTACAACTTACTGGAATAGCCAGCGCTTCTATTCCCATCTCTTGAGCACATAACAGACCAAGGATATCTCCACGTAACCACTCGCCATTTTCATATGCAACCAATGGCCTATCACCATCACCGTCAGTAGAGAAAATAAAGTCAAGGTTGTGTTCAGAAGACCAGGCTCTTGCTTTTGCTTTGTCCACTTCAGCCACTGCTTCGGTATCGATAGGCACAAACTCATCGGTACGCTCTAGAGAAACAACCTCTGCACCTAATGCTTCAAATAGGCCTTGGTATAGATCGCGACCCGCACTCGAATGCTCATAGATACCAATGCGTTTACCGGATAACAATTGTGCATCAAACAGGTCAGTGTAGCGACGAACGTACTGCTTTGCCGCCTTATCTGATACTTTTAATTCGCTCAATTTAGGCTCTTCAAAAGCAACCTCAGCATTCAATATTGCTTGTTCGTCCGCCTTTGTGATCTCACCGTCTGGACGATAAAACTTTATGCCATTGCGATCAAATGGAATATGACTACCGGTGATCATTATGCAAGGAATACCATCCTGCATTGCAGAGAATGCCAACGCAGGTGTAGGGATCACGCCATAGTAAACAGCGTCCAATCCCATTGCCTCAATAGCCGAAATAGTGGCCTGAGCCATAGCAGGACTACTTGGGCGATTATCTATGGCAACAGCAACGATATTAAAATCAAAATGTGATTTAATCCCATCGATAAAAGAGTGAGCAAAAGCGGCACATGCAGCAGGGGTAAACTGCTCTACTAAGCCTCTAGCGCCACTAGTGCCAAACTGGATACCGGACTCTGCAATAACTTGATTGGAAACTAGCATGTCTACCTCTTAAAAAATTGTGGGATTTTCGAAACATTCTTAATAAACAGCGCGCTAGGCCAAAATAGCTGGTTATCTTTTAGCGCTTGAATGTCTTCTTTGGTTTTTTCAATGATGTTCGCTAGGCTACGATTACTCGCACCACCGACACGCATCTTGGTAACTACCTTAGGAAGGTAAGACGCAGTAACATTATTTACCCATAAGTAACGCAGAATAGAATCATAATCAGCAGCAATCTTATAATCTAAGTTAAACAGGCCGTACTTTAGATATAAGTCTCTCTTCATGAAAAAAGTAGGGTGCGGAGGCATCCAGCCAGAACGTAGCTTTTGCTGCTCATACTGCCCTGAAGTCCACTTACGAACCACCTTAGTAGTATCTTCTTTAGATACATACTCAAGGTCAGCGTAAACGGCTTCCGAGTTATCTTGTTTAAGGGTTTCAACAAGGTCACTGACAGCTTCTGGATACGCAAGTAAATCATCTGAGTGTAAAAACCCAACAATATCACCTGTCGCATACTGTATACCTTTATTCAAAGCATCATAAATGCCTTTATCTGGCTCTGAAATAAGCTTACTTACTCGAGTACTCGTTGATTTAACAACCTCTAAGGTAGAGTCTTGAGACGCACCATCGATAATAATATACTCAATATTTGGATAGCTCTGGCTTTCAAGAGAAAGTAAAGTATCTCGTATAGTGCCTTCACTATTGAAAGTCGCAGTTATTATTGAAACATTCATTTATTTATCCAATATACCTTTAATTATTTTCGCTAAAAATTTTTGGCCTTCATCATTATAATGGATACGATCTCGATAATAGTCTTCCGAGACACCATTATCTAACTCTAAGGTGTATTCAACGCCATTACCTTCCAAAAAATCAATTATTTTCTGACCAAAATAATTATATTCCCCAGAGATCACCTCGTCTTTATCGGGGTGAAGTACAACATGTAATGGAATTTTCAACTCTCGTGCATAATTAATAATATCGAGCCATCCAGAACTTAATTCTAGTTGTTGTTCAAGCTCATCCAACTTGCCTTTGCCAGTATTATTTACTAATTTAGATTTTAATAATGGAATGAAGTATTTAAAAAAACCATCTGTTATAGCTGACATTGGTTGCTTACAAGGGTAATTCAATGTACATACTACATTTTTCCCCTCGATATAGTCATAATAATCATGACTGCTAAAAACCAGAATAACTTTTTTAAAGTGTAAATCTGAATTATCTTTCCAGTATTCAAAAGCATTTTCTGGACCCCAAGAACCTGCTGATATATTTAACGTACTAAACTCAGGAAATAAAATGGTTGTTGCTAAACTATTATGATCAGTTAAGACACCTCCATTAACAATAGAGTCCCCCATAATTGCTATATATTCTTCACCGTTAATTAACTCCTCACTCCTCATGCTAAAGCTGTTGGTAGTAATCTCATTTTTAAAACGAGTTACATTAATATTTGGCGAATATATATACTCATATTTATCACTAAATACATATGTAGGAACCTCGCCTAAACCAATATATTCCCTAGCAATAAACTCAACAACAGCAATAAAAATTAAAATGAGAAGAGCAAACAACTTCCAGTTTAATAAAGCCCTCATCAATAACCTACACCATATTCTTCTAAACGAAAAATATCATCTTCTTCCAGATAATTACCAGTGCGAACTTCTATTAAGTGAAGATCAACTTTTCCGGGATTTTCTATCTTGTGTGGTGATCCTATTGCGACATAGGTAGATTCGTTTTCACTCAAAATATAGGACTTCTCGCCATTAAGTACTTTTGCCGTTCCCTGAACCACAACCCAATGCTCAGCACGATGGTAATGCATCTGTGTTGCGGTAGACTCACCAGGTTTCACAATCAAGTGCTTAACATGAAAACGCTCGCCATCGGCTATCTCATCGTGAGATCCCCACGGGCGATAAACCTCGCGATGTTGTTTACATTCATTACGATTCTGTTTTTTCAGCTCGTTGACAATGGACTTCACATCTTGAACTTTATCTTTATGAGCAACTAAAACGGCATCTTTGGTTTCAACCACAACTAAGTCATCTACGCCTACAGTAGATACAAGCTTATTTTGAGAGTAAATAAAGCTGTTTTGTGTGCCCGTAGTGATCACATCACCATGTGCAACATTACCGTTTTGGTCTTTATCCGCCACTTCCCAAAGAGAACTGAAAGAACCTACATCGCTCCACTGTGCGTCCAAAGGGACCACGACGGCATCGCTGGTTTTTTCCATTACCGCGTAATCCACTGAATCGCCAGGGCATGCTTTAAACGCCTCTTCATCCAGTCGAATAAAGTCTAAGTCAGACGAGCATCCTGCAATAGATTTCTTACAAGCTTCAAGAATATCAGGCCTATGTGCTCCAAGCTCCTCTAGGTAACGGGATGCTTTGAACAGGAACATACCGCTATTCCAGAGGTATTCTTCTGAAGCCACATACTCTTTCGCAGTCTCTAAGTTTGGCTTTTCAACAAAGCGCTCAACATCATAGCCAGTGCTACCTGCGCTGTTACCCAGCTTAATATAACCATAACCTGTCTCTGGGCCTGTCGGTACAATACCAAAAGTAACGAGCTTCCCATCTATGGCGTGCACCTTCGCTTGCTCTACAGCATCAGCAAATTTCACTTCGTTTTTAATAACATGATCTGCAGCCAAAACCAAAAGCAATGGATCATCACCATCATTAACCGCTTGAAGCGCAGCCAAGGCGATTGCCGGCGCTGTATTGCGACCAACAGGCTCTAGCACTATGCCACTATGAGCAATACTATTATTACGAAGCTGCTCAGCGACGATAAATCGATGTTCTTCATTACAAATCAGAAACGGAGATTTATGTTCAATCCCATCTAATCGTTTAATCGTCTCCTGAAGCATAGTGTCATCACTAGTCAAGCTAATAAATTGCTTAGGATAATGAGTTCGAGACAGTGGCCATAAACGACTACCAGAGCCGCCAGCCATTATTACAGGTAAAAGCATATGATAAACCTAGCTGATATCTTGTTTGTTGTATTTATTATAAATCTAACAGGTTAATTAAAACCAAAATAGAAAATCTTTTATATATGAAAGGAAAACTAAGAGAAGCGTCATGCCCGAAGTCTTTTCTGGGTCAGCACTCTGGTCGGGCATCTAAAGTCGACCAAGGTCCTTGGCCCTGGGCCCTAGGTTCTAGGTTCTAGGCCCTAGAACCCAGCACCCAGAACCTTTTCATCATCCCCTAAAACTATCCTGATTCTCCAAGAACCACTGATAAGTAGTCGACAAACCTTGTTCTAAACTAACGCTATAATTCCAACCAAGGCTAGCAAGCCTAGACACATCCATCAACTTACGAGGCGTACCATCTGGCTTAGTAGTATCAAAAACAATCTCCCCCTCAAAGCCAACCACCTTAGCCATCGTCTCCGCCATTTCACGAATGGTGCAATCTACACCCGTACCCACATTAATGTGAGACAGCATAGGCTCAGTGTTCGCCTGATAAGTAGCATCATCAAGTTCCATAACATGGATTGATGCTGCTGCCATGTCATCAACGTAGAGAAACTCGCGCATTGGAGTGCCTGTACCCCACACAACGACTTCTTTATCGCCATTTAACTTCGCTTCATGGAAGCGACGCATAATCGCAGGGATTACATGTGAGTTTGCCGGGTGGAAGTTATCATTCAAACCATAAAGGTTGGTTGGCATCACCGAGCGGTAGTTGCGGCCATACTGACGGTTATAGGACTCACACAGTTTAATGCCTGCAATCTTCGCAATCGCATAAGGCTCATTCGTCTCTTCAAGCACACCGGTCAGCAGAGCGGTTTCTGTCATCGGCTGCTCAGCAAACTTTGGATAGATGCAAGAAGAGCCCAAGAAAAGCAGGTTTTGAACATCGTTGATGTGCGCAGCATGGATGATATTGCTTTCAATCATCAGGTTCTGATAAATAAACTCTGCTGGGTATGTGTTGTTGGCGTAGATTCCGCCAACCTTTGCTGCTGCAAGGTAAACTTCATCGATGTTTTGCTCTGCAAAGAACCCATTCACTGCAGCCTGGTCAGTTAAGTCCAGCCCTGAGGAAGTACGAACAATCAATTCAACATCATCACGCACTTCTAGTTGACGAACGATAGCCGAGCCAACCATACCACGATGACCAGCTACAAAGACTCGCTTCTTGTTCAAAGTAGTCATTCCAATTAGCTCTCTACCGAAATAGACACATCAAAACCGTTCGCTTTCAATAGTGCGTGTTGTTTCGCTTTATTCACATCCGCTTGAACCATCTCAGCACACATCTCTTCAACGGTAATCTCAGGAACCCAACCTAGTTTCTCTTTTGCTTTAGTAGGGTCACCAAGCAAGGTCTCCACCTCAGCAGGACGGAAGAACTTAGGGTGTACTTTAACAATCACATCACCCACCGATACCGCAGGCGCTTTTTCAGAATCAACCGCCGTTACTGTCGCTATCTCATCCACACCAGTACCCGTGAATTCAAGCTCAATGCCCGCTTGAGCTGCAGACATGCGCACAAACTCACGCACAGAGATTTGCTTACCCGTCGCAATCACAAAATCATCCGCAACATCTTGTTGCAGCATCATCCACTGCATACGAACGTAATCTTTTGCATGACCCCAATCACGCAGTGCATCCATATTACCCAGTTGCAGGCATGGCTCTAACCCTTGAGAAATGTTCGCGATAGTACGAGTAATCTTACGGGTTACAAACGTTTCACCACGACGAGGAGATTCATGATTAAACAAAATACCGTTACAGGCATACATGCCGTACGACTCGCGATAGTTCACTGTGATCCAATAGGCATACATCTTAGCCACTGCATACGGAGAGCGCGGATAGAAAGGCGTTGTCTCACGCTGAGGTATTTCACGAACCTCACCATAAAGCTCTGAAGTCGAGGCTTGATAAAAACGAGTTTTTTTCTCCAAGCCATTAATACGAATCGCTTCAAGAAGCCGAATGGTGCCCATGGCATCAACATCCGCGGCGTACTCTGGAGATTCAAACGACACCGCCACGTGAGACATGGCACCCAGGTTATAAACCTCATCTGGCTCAATCTCTTTGACCAAACGGATAAGGTTTGAGGAATCGGTCAAATCACCATAGTGAAGATGTATTTGATCGCTATTTTCGATGGCGTTGTCAATACGCTCAGTGTTAAAAGAGGAGGCACGGCGAATAATGCCGTGAACTTCATAGCCTTTCTCTACCAGAAGTTCAGCCAAATACGAACCATCTTGGCCCGTGATACCCGTAATTAGTGCTTTTTTCATTTGATAACTCGTTTTTTAACTTTTTGAGCAGGATTGCCTTGGTAAATACCAAAAGCCTCTGTGTTGTTTGTAAGTACCGACCCAACCGATAAGACAGTACCTTGACTCAAGGTCAATCCAGGACAGACTGTCGACTGAGCCCCGACCCAAGAGCCTTCCTCAATGACGATACCCTTCGCCATTAAATCAAAAGTAGCCGAAGTATAGTCATGATTACCCGTCAACAGATAACAGCCTTGAGACAAACAACAATTCGCGCCAATTGACACTTGCGCCAAATTGTCTATCCATGCCTTCTCACCAATCCAAGTATGGTTTCCTACAGACAATTTCCAAGGATACTTTATATTGACGTTAGGCTTAATAACCACCCCTTCTCCTACTTGAGCACCAAAAAGTCGCAATAATGCGACTTTAAAGCGAATGGGGAACGGTAAACCCGTTTGAAACACGGCACAACTGACTAACATCCATATTGCAATCTTCACGGGATGACCCGGTTTGTAATCCAAGGTCTGATATCGACTCAGGTCCACGGGTGAATGCTTAGGCGAGTCCAATTACAAATCGCCCTCAAACAGGTCTCGCGTATAGACCTTATCTGCAACGTCAGCCAGCTCCGCGGCCATGCGATTTGATACAATCACATCACTGCGCGATTTCAGCTCTTCAATATCAGTAATCACTTCAGAGTGAAAAAACTCGTCCGTTTCTAAAAGTGGCTCATACACAATCACTGAAACGCCTTTGGCCTTCAGTCGTTTCATAATGCCCTGAATCGACGATGCACGGTAGTTATCCGAACCGGATTTCATAATCAGACGGTAGATACCCACGGTTTTAGGGGCAAGCTTCAAAATGCTGTCACTGATAAAATCTTTACGTGTGCGGTTTGCATCCACAATCGCTCCAATGATGCTGTTTGGTACATCCTGATAGTTGGCCAGAAGCTGCTTGGTGTCTTTCGGTAAGCAGTAACCACCATAACCAAAGCTTGGGTTGTTATAGTGAGTGCCAATGCGAGGGTCCAAGCCAACACCCTCGATGATTTGCTTGCTGTTTAGGCCATGCAACTCAGCATAAGTATCCAGCTCATTAAAGTACGAAACACGCATCGCAAGATAAGTGTTGGAGAACAGCTTAATCGCTTCGGCTTCCGTGCTGTCCGTGAACAGCACGTCGATATTCTCTTTCTCTGCACCCTTACACAATAAGTCAGCAAACACCTTAGCACGTGCTGAACGTTCACCCACAATCACACGGCTTGGATTCAGGTTATCGTAAAGAGCAGAACCCTCACGCAAAAATTCAGGACTGAAGATGATGTTCTCAGTGTTGAACTTTTCTCTTACTGATTTAGTGTAACCTACAGGCACAGTAGACTTAATCACCATGGTCGCATCTGGGTTCACTTCCAGTACGTTTGCAATCACCGCTTCAATCGATTTTGTATTGAAGTAGTTAGTGTCAGGATCGTAATCGGTTGGCGTGGCGATAATAATAAAATCGGCACCTTGATAAGCAAACTCAAAGTCCGCCGTTGCCACCAAATCCAACTCTTTTTGCTCTAAGAATTCGGAAATCTTTTCATCGACAATCGGTGATTTTTTATTGTTAATCTGGTCGACTTTGTCTTGCAGTAGGTCCAATGCCACAACAGTATTGTGCTGCGCAAGCAACACCGCATTAGAAAGACCGACGTAGCCCGTACCTGCGATTGTGATTTTCATGCTTAAATTACCCCTTTAAAATATTCGATCGTTTTCACTAGGCCTTCATTCAAAGGAACTTTCGGCTCCCAGCCCAATTTCTCTTTTGCCAATGAGATAACAGGTTGACGCTGCAGTGGGTCATCTTGAGGCAAGTCTTGGAACACCAATTCTGAGCTTGAACCGGTAATATCGAGCACCTGCTGAGCCAGTTCTAACATGGTGAACTCTTTCGGGTTACCAATGTTCACTGGACCTGTAAAGCCGTCTTCTGAATTCATCAAACGGATCATTCCGTCAATCAAATCATCCACGTAACAGAAGCTACGAGTTTGCTGACCATCACCGAAAATGGTGATGTTCTCACCTTTGAGCGCTTGAACAATAAAGTTAGACACCACACGGCCGTCATTTGGATTCATGTACGGACCATAAGTATTGAAGATACGCATTACTTTAATATCGACGTTGTGCTGGCGATAGTAATCAAAGAACAGGGTCTCTGCGCAACGTTTACCTTCATCGTAACACGCGCGAATACCGGTTGTACTTACACAGCCGCGGTAAGATTCAGGTTGAGGATGCACTTCTGGGTCACCATAAACTTCACTAGTTGAAGCTTGAAGAATTTTAGCACCCGTGCGCTTGGCCAAACCCAACATGTTAATCGCACCCATTACTGACGTCTTGGTGGTTTGTACTGGGTCATATTGATAATGCACAGGAGATGCTGGACATGCTAGGTTATAGATTTCATCTACTTCTACATATAGAGGGAACGTAACATCGTGGCGAATTAATTCAAAGTACGGATTACTCAGTAAGCGCTCAACATTAGCTTTGTCGCCTGTGAAGAAGTTATCAACGACAATCACGTCATTACCTTCATTCAATAGACGCTCTGCGAGATGACTACCTAAGAAACCAGCACCGCCTGTGATTAATATTCTTTTTTTCATAAGTTATTTACACTCAGTTAAATTATAGTTGGAGTTAGTAACCAACCGTTTATAAGTCGCATTATGAACTATCGGCAGACAAGTCATTGCAATAATAGTTTTGAATCTGCAACTAGAAAGTCATCTATAAAATCTAATTGCCAAAGACGATTTAGATTGGAAAACGTAGCAATTTATTACCGATTCCAATAATATTAATCTAATCACTATCTTCTAATATTCTTTTGATCGTTTCTGAGAGAAACCTCTGACCATTATCATTATAGTATATGGAGTCTCTATAGTAACTTTCAGACACTCCTTCATTCAGTTCCAATGTATACTTAACATCATTCTCTTTTAAAAAAACTTATAATTCCCCTTCCAAAGTAATTATAATTACCAGAGAGCACTTCTTGCTTATCAGGATGCAGGATAACATGTAAAGGAATATTTTTTTGTTGAGCGTAATCAATCATCTCTATCCAACCTGAACTTAATGTTAGGTCAGCATTTGATTTATTCAACTTTTCTAAGTTATCACTTGAAGTGAGTCGAGAATTTAGCATGGGAATAAAGTAATTATAAAAGCCATCTGTTATTGCCAGTGATGGTCGTTTTTTTGGATAGTTTAATGTTCCGACTACATTAATGCCTGTTATGTAATCATAGTAATCGTGACTACTAAAAACCATAATTAACTTTTTTATATTAATATCTGAATTTTCTTGCCAATACTTGATAGCATTTTCTGGACCCCAGGACCCAGATGATATATTGATGGTTTTATATTCAGAAAACAATATACTAGTTGCAAGATTCTCGTGGTCGGTTAATGAGCCACCATTAATAATAAAATCTCCCATGATTGCAACATACTTTTCGTCCTCGATTAATTGTGGACTACGCATACTACGTGAATTGGTTATGATTTTATTACCTAATCTTTTAACATTCATATTGGGTGAATATATATATTCATATTCATCACTATATATATGTAGGAACTTGACCTAATCCTAGATAGAACCTAGAAAGCAATTCGATGCAAATTGTGATTACGATCGAACTAACAAATGTAAACTTCCACTTTCTAAGGAACATTATTAAAACTCTTGTCAAGTCTGAAACTAAAACTAGAATTAAACTTTATTATCAGAAGCAAGCGAAAAGTAAAAACATCAATTATCGCTTGATAAAAAATTTACGGTATCAGGAGCTGTCCCCCCATGCACGCACCACTGGTATACTGCTTCCATTTTCTTTGCCACTGACTCGATAGAAAACTGCTCAGTAACAACTCTACGCCCATTTAACCCCATCTGATATAACTCAGACGATTCTTTCGACAACGCATCATGCAGTACCTGCGTTAATGCACTACTCCCCACGTTAATCCACCACCCTGAGTTGGATTCCTCTAAAATTTCCCACGGAGTGCCCTTAGTCGTGATTACTGGAGTTCCACAAGATAGAGCTTCCGCAATTACCATTCCAAAATTTTCAGACAATGTCGGTAAAACGAAAATTTCAGCTCTCTGGTAGGCTTTTAATTTTTCGTCGTTGAACAACGGCCCGACAAAACATAATGATGAACTTTGATCAAACTCTTTACTCCAATTAAGACCAAGAGTTGACGCATAATTTTGTAAATTATTTTCATGATTGTTTTCATCGTTTCCAGCAATTATTAGTTGCCATTCGGAGTGATAAACAGCAAGTTGAGCCCAAGCTTCTAATAAGAATTTCAACCCTTTTTTGGGGTGGATTCGGCTCAAAAACAAAACTTGTCTTTTGACTTTCACACCAGAGCTCCCGATCGTTTGACTAGCCTCTACTTCTGAAACATCCTTTAAAGGATACTCGCTCACATCAATACCATTTGGTACAACCGCTATTGGGTTAGTTAAGCCTAGAGCACGACAATTATTTGCCTCCATTTCTGAGGTGACATGTATACAACTAGCTATTTCCAAATCTCTTCGTTGCCACAATAACCAAGCTAACTTTTTCTTCCAAGCCGATATATTCAAAGCTTCTGGCTCGAGCATTCCCCTAGGGGTAACAATAACTGGCTTTCGATTCTTTATTGCTGCATGTACCGCGTAGTGTGTAGACATTTGCCAAAGGCCATGACAATCAAATATATCAGCATCGTCACTATACAATCTATCCTTAAGGCCTTTAGAATTTCCTATTGGTGTCCAGCTTACATTCTTGCTATAACTATAGACATCGACGCCAGGAGGAGGAGCCACATCATTATCACTTTTAAGTGCGAATAGGTTAACAGTTGCATTTTTTGAAAGCTCTCTACATAGTAGCGGAACACTCCTTGCAGGTCCTCCACTATCAACTGACAATGTATCTATTACATGGCTTATCTTCATTAATTGACTACCCTCTTAAAAAACCACCAAGTTTAACCGGTCTTATCATTTAGTTTCCATTCGATTCATCGCCATAGCAAACATTGACCAGTACAACCATGCGTAAGCATTTCCCGCAGAAGTTAACCAAGGTTCAGTATACGCCGCCAAAAGCCCACTAATTAGAATAGCTCCGTAGACAACACGATCATCTTTATAAATGACGCCATTTATCAGTGTTCTAACTGAAAATACTAACAACACTAGAATAAACAGCGTCGTTAATACCCAACCAAATTGAAACAATAAGCCATAATAAGAACTTCCAGTTCCATGCATTCTATAACCTAGTTCAATGTTGTACAAATCCCAAATATAACCATCAGTTCCAAACCCGTGGCCTAACCATGGACTATTTGATATCTTTTCTTCAACGACTTCCCAAGCCCACGCTCTATTGGATAACAAGTTTTCTGTACCCGATTTCAAAAAATAAGCCTGAATCTTATTTAATAAAAATGGAATGCCAACCAACGCACAAACGGCACCTAATGAGTTATAGAGTTTCTTGTAACGTGATTCTTGAAAAATAAAAACGAGTGCAGAAGAGAACAAAAATAGAATCGTTCCTGTACGTCCGCCACTCAACAAAACAGAAATAAAAGCAGATAAGAAAAACAAGGCACGTATAAATGTAAATTGCTTAAACAATTGTCTGCAAAAAATAGCTGAACAAAATCCGCAAACAATTGCCAATTGATTTGGGTTAGCAAATACTCCTCGGAATAAGCCGCCAAACCAAGAATTTGGAAAACCGACTAGACCTATTACTAGATTACCTAGCACATAAGAGCCGATAAGTTTTTCTATTTGAGAAAAGAACTCTTCATTACCATAAATATCTATCCAGCATCGAACCCCCCCAAAACAACAAACGAACAACAAAACTACACTGATAGATCTAAAAATTGAATAAGCCGGCATCCAAGACCATATACTAGACAAAAAACAAACGACGACAAAAAACCATGCATATAAGTTTTTTAGAAAATAGTCGTTGTTATTTGTACGCCAAGCTAATGCCCCCCAGGCACCAACTAGCATTAAAACCCAGCGACCAATCTCGCCTATCTTGGTTATTAACCCTAGCTGGCTAGCCGCAAGTAAAGCCGTCAAACCCAACGCTGCGGGAAAGAATCGCATAGAAATTTGCATATTTTCTCACTCTATCACTTACTTGCTACTTTATTGCTATTCAATGCCAGCATGGGCTAGGAGCGATCCAATACCTTCGATTAAACTCTGCGACCAGCGACTCGGAGTATATTGTTCACCCAGTTTTTTGGAGTTAGCCCCTAGTTCTTTATGCCTTTCTTCCGTTTGTTCATGAATCCAGATCATAGACTCAACTAACTCGTCCACACTTTCACTATGAAATGAACGTCCATTCCAACGATCTCGCAATAAATGAACACTCGCGCCACATTTATCAGATATTATTAGCGGTAGCCCTGTACAAGCCGCTTCCTGTACCACTACACCCCAGGGCTCAAAACGACTTGGCAAAATAAAACATTTGGATTTAGCCATCATAGCCGGTAATTCACTTGGCTGAATGAAGCCTACCATGTTTGCACCAGCTGCTTCTAAAGGAGCCGACTCAGGGCCTGCACCAATAACGTTTAAACCCCAAGGTTCACTGACGCGTTCTCTGTAAATAGAATACGCTTTGGCTAACGTATCTAACCCTTTTACCGGAACTAACCTGCCTACAGTAATAAAACCTGAACGTTCTTCAAAATTTACAGCATTACCAGCTGTCACAAAATTGTTATAGTCGCATGCATAGTATCCGTCCCAACACTTGTGACCTTCAAACCCTAAATTCTTGGCAAATTGCCTCTGTCTTTCACCAGACACCCAAATAGCATCAAATATCTGCTGTACATGAAGAGGTGAAATAAATGATGCAATCTTTTGCCTTAAAGAGCCTTTCCACTGTGTATCGCTACCAGCAATAATCGGTATACCTGTACCTTTTATCGCTTTACACACTTTGACATAATCTTTATCTATCCAACCACTTGTCAAAATGGCATCAGGTTTAAACTCGTTAATTTTTGCTAAAAGTGTTTCTGATGTTTCTTCTCTACGATCAAGAAGTTGACCAATACCCGTAAATCCAGACTCATCAAAAGGTGCATCATGCTGATTTGGCCATATACATGCGACAATATCAACGTTATGAGCTTGAGCTAGCTCACGCCAGCACGCTGCCATATAGCCTGATAAACGAGAGTGAAGGATAAATATTTTCATTAGGATTCAATTCCCTTTATAATTTGTTTAAGATTTTGTTGAATAACTTCATTCCAAACAAACTTCTGATTAACTCGCTCAATAGAACTCTTCTTCATTTTAACCAATGTACTATCATCAAGTTTAATTAGGTTTACTATTGCGTCTGAAAGTTGTACTTTATTTCCTGGTTTAATAAGGATGCCGTTAGCGTCATCTACCTGTTCAGAAACTGCACCTACATCGGAGGCAATAATTGCACACCCAGATGCCATTGCTTCTAAGATTACCGTTGGCATGCCTTCTGAATAACTAGGACAAACAAGCACATCACTATTCCTCAGCAAATCCTTAATTTTAGACTCATCTTTGACTAACCCATGGTAGTAAACCTTTTCAGAAGCAATCTGTTTATCCTCTTCTATTGGTCCAATAAAGTGAAAATCAAAATCAAGTGGAAGTTGAGATAGCACAGCGCTCAATTCTTCTATCCCCTTTCGCCTCTCATATCGACCTAAAAAAACAAAGCTGCGTTTCGATTTTTTCATGCTTTCATGGGATAAAGAAAGCCAATCTTCACCAATCCCAATAGGTGTTTCAATAATAGTTGAGTGGCCATTGGTAACTTGCTGGAGGATTGGCGTAAGTTGACCACCAAGAGAGCAATTCACATCACTTCTTAACGAAACTGCTTTCACGGCTCTTTTAAACAATAGTTGCTTTAATTTTTCTTTAAATGAGGCGGCCTTTTGGAACATCTCCAAACCGTGAAAGTTTGTGATTAATGGTGGTAATTTTTTATCTTTTTTTCGCATTAATCCGTAATACCAGCCAGTAAACCCTTGTGCATAAACAAAGTCGTACTGGTATGGGTTATTCATTGAACTGAAAATATCTCGAGAAAACACATAAGACTCTCGAATATAATGCCCTGGGTATCGTCTACTAGTTTTTTTATCCACAAAATTCGAGTTAATCGACGATGATTCAAACTCCAACTTATCGTCCAAGGAAGTTGAACGAGTATAAATATCCACCCTATAGTTTAATTCAGAAAGGTACTTAGCAAAATAAAATGAATGCTTCTGAATCCCACCAGTTACGCTAGGGAAAACTCCATCTGTTAATAATGCTATTTTCATTTGAAATTTTCCAAACATTTTCTGTAAATTTCTAGCAGCTGCTTTACATGTACCTCTGGAGAAAAGTTTTCGATCGCCATCTTCCTTCCTGCATCTCCCATCCTCTCGCAAAGCAATGGGTCACCTAATAGTTTATTTAACTTCCTCGCAAAAGATTCTGTATCTTTCACTTTAACAGCATAACCATTTACGCCATCTTTCAACCAATCCGTCACACCACCCACATCAAATCCAACCACAGGCTTTCCACGCATCATTGCCTCTATTCCCGAAATACCAAATGCTTCAGGATATATAGAAGGAAAAGCTACCACTGAAGCCTGAGATATTACGTGATCAATGGTTTTACGATCTACCCATCCATGGAATTGTACAGAATCCTGTAAGCCTAACTCTTTTGCTTGTTTATGGAAGTTGATTTCATCATGACCACTGCCTAAAATATCCAGCTTGGCATTTGGAATATGTGACACGACCCCCTTCATCGCTTCTAGCAAAAAGTGCACGCCTTTGGTACGCGAAAGACGTCCTGCAAATGCGATACGCGGCTCAACCTGCAACTTCCATTCTGGTTCTTGACTCATCGGCGTGAAATTAGGTAATCGTCGTAATCTTTCTATAGGAAAACCAACCGTAATTGCTTCCTCCTGTAAATACGAACTATTAACGATAACTTGAGCATAGTGATGAGCCGCATTACTGGCTTCAAATTGCGTATTAATATACTGCGCGAATAAGCGTTTGGGATGTCGATTACAACAACGTTTGCTATAAGCATCTATCAAACAATGCATACCAAATGGCTTGGTGCAAATTTCTTCCTTAGCAACAAAAAATTTACCTTGGCCAGGACAAACCATTCTAGGCTCATGCATATGCCGCACGACAGGCGCTAGATTAAATAGTTGTTGTAACAACTTCGGCTCAGAGAGACTATGCACGTGCAATACCGTAGAACTGTCTATCCATTCTCCCATCGGCGATTGAGCCAAATCATTGACAGAACCTGTCCAATTCCATTGTTCATCTTTTGATTGAAGATGCACTCGCTCCCCATTTCGTGTTAACGAAACCCAATGAGTTTCAACCCCTTCTGAGTGCAAAGCATCGACCACGAGGTCAATATAAACTTCGACCCCCCCAAAAAGAGTCAATTTATCGTTGATATGCAATACTTTCATTTTCATATCAAGACTTTTTTGAGATGGCATCTACCACATCAGACACAGCCATTTTCCAAGAGTAGCGATTGCGTATAACATCTTGAAATTTTTGTCCCATAAAAGCTACCCGTTCAAAGCTGTCCAATACCAACCCAAAACACGCTAAAACAGAATCAATATTCCCTGATTCAAATCGATAACCAGTTTTACCTTGTACGATTAATTCATCAAAGGCAGGGTAATTTGGAACAATAACAGGGAGTTTGTTGGCTCCGTACTGTAGAACTTTAATTGGACTAAGGTTTCTCTCACAATCAGGTACTATCGCAATATCGCATATATTTAATGTGGCATTCAAGGAATCCGAACCTAGCATCCCTGTAAAAAGAACATTACTTAAGTTATTTGTCTTTGAATACTCAAAACATTCTAACTGATTACCACCTTCTCCACATAAAATAAAACCGATCTCGGGATATTTAATCTGGGCACTTCCAATTATTTTCATAAGAAACTCTGGCCCTTGGTATGATGCGAATGTTCCGACAAAGACTACTAAGCAAGAATATCGTTTTCGCAATTCAAATACCTGCTTTGGTACAATCTCTTTTGAAAGTTGATTCCGAATTGGGATATCTTGACCTATTGGTTTAGCAATGGCAGGTACTTTCAACTTAAATTTATTTACCACAGGTATTACACTCGCCGACGATTGCGTTATAACAGCGTGCGCTAGATTTAATTTACGGCCTTCTAGCCAATTAGAAAATCGTATAGAAAATAATCCATACGTTTCTTCAAAAATTTCACTCTCACAGCCAGAGGTTTCTAACAGATGGAAGCATTTCAACTCTTGTGCCAACCTTACACCCGCATCAGAAAAGATAGAAGATCGTTCATAAATTACATCTGGTTCAAACGCTTTCAACTCAGAAACTAGGGTTTCTGGCAGTTTACGTAAATTCCAACGTCTACGCAATTCAGAAATTAATAGGCGCACACCCTTAGCTTTGTTTGCCCCCTTTTTTACTTGGTTTGTACTTTTAGAAACACTTTGTGATGGCTCCATCAACTTGTAGTCACCAGCCAAAAATACTTTAACCTCATACCCATGACTCTGAAACCCTTGAACAGAACCTTTAATATGTGAAGATGGTCCACCGGGTTTATCTAAATCGATACTAAAATCGCTCACAAGATATGCTAATCGCATTTTATTGGTCTCTATAATTTCATGTTAGTTCGCTACATTAAAATTTTCCAAATATAACTGGAATACATATTTAACGATATTAATATTTTTTATTTAATGATAAGGATATTACCAGATGCCTTTCGTATCGATAATAAATGAATCATTCAACTTGATCTTTTTAAATTGTTTATGATCGACTAGCATCACATGTATGTCTGCTTTAGTCAATGACTCATCAATTGTCACTAATTTTAGATTTTCGATGTCGATTGATTCGATATTAGGTTCAATTGCTAGCACTTGTCCTGGGTGCTTGGATGCGATTGATTTTGCAATATTCAAGGCTGGGCTTTCGCGCAAATCGTCGATGTCTGGTTTGAAGGCTAAGCCATAACAAGCAATCGTGACATCTTTTGCTGTTCTAGTAGGATTAGCCTGCAAAAATTCAGCGATAATCAACTTAACTTTATTAATCACCCATTCCGGTTTCGCATCGTTTACTTCGCGCGCAGTTTTAATTAATTTTGCTTCTTCCGGTGTTTTAGAAACAATAAACCAAGGGTCGACAGCAATACAATGGCCACCTACGCCAGGACCTGGTTGTAAGATATTGATGCGAGGATGACGATTAGCTAAAGAGATTAACTCTCTTACATCGATATCTAATTTATCGCAAATCACTGATAGTTCATTGGCAAAAGCTATTTGTACGTCGCGGCAACTGTTTTCTGTTAATTTTGCCATCTCGGCTGTACGTGCGTTCGTTTTAACACATTCACCCATTACGAAGGTTTTGTATAATGCGACGGAGCGCTCAGAGCAACGTGACGACATACCACCAATCACACGATCATTCGCAACTAATTCGCGAACAACATGTCCCGGTAATACTCGTTCAGGGCAATGTGCAATAGATACGTCTGCATTGTTACTCGCTTGTTGCGGGAAGGTCAAATCCGGACGAGCTTTGGCCATCCATTCAGCCATTTGCTCAGTTGTACCAACAGGTGAGGTAGATTCAAGGATTACTAAATCACCTTTTTTAAGTACGGGAGCAATCGCTTCACTTGCTGTTTGAATATATTTTAGGTCAGGCTGAGGAAATTCGCCCTCTACACAAGGTAGAAACGGGGTTGGTACTGCTATCAAAAAGGCATCTGCGGGTTCTGGGGTTGTAGTTGCTTTAAGGTAACCCTCTGTTACGGCTTCATGCACAATCATATCTAAATCTGGTTCAACGATATGGATCTCACCACGGTTAATTGTATCTACTGCATGTTGATTTACATCTACACCAATCACTCGCTTTTTGCGAGATGCGAACATAGCGGCAGTAGGTAGACCTATATAGCCGAGACCGATTACTGAAATTGTTTGAAATGACATGTTTAATACCTAACTAATACGCTATTAATAGCGACTTGTAATTAAAATCTATTTTGCTAATTCGTTTAAGATACGCTCACAAGCTTTACCATCGCCATAAGGGTTATGGGCAAAGCTCATTTCTTGATATGCCATGGACTCAGTTAATAAAGTGTTAAGATTCTCTACTATTACATCAACATCTGTGCCTACCAATTTAACAGTGCCCGCTTCTACAGCCTCTGGCCGTTCAGTGGTGTCGCGCATCACAAGTACCGGCTTCCCTAAGGATGGAGCTTCTTCTTGGATGCCCCCAGAGTCAGTAAGAATGATGTGTGATCGGCTCATTAGATATACAAATGGTAAGTATTGCTGAGGTTCAATAAGATGAATGTTGTCAATGTCAGCTAGAATCCGATTAACAGGTTCACGTACATTTGGGTTTAAGTGCATCGGGTAGAGTATTTGAGTTTCTGGATGCGCTCTAGCGGTAATCGCTAACGCTTCACAAATTCGTTCAAAACCACCACCAAAGCTTTCTCTTCTGTGTCCTGTAACTAGGATCAGCTTCTTATCTTCATCTAAAAATGGAAACTGAGAGGCTAGCTCTACACTTAACTCATTGTTTGATTCAATCTTATCTTTAACCATTAAGAGAGCATCAATCACTGTATTGCCGGTAACGATGATATCACTAGCATTAAATTTTTCTTTAAGTAGATTGGCCTTTGATGTTTCAGTAGGAGCGAAATGATATTTGGTTAAAACGCCTGTTAGCCTGCGATTTCCCTCTTCAGGCCAAGGTGAGTAAATATTCCCAGTACGAAGGCCGGCTTCTACATGGCCAACTGGAATTTGTTCGTAGTATGCCGCTAGGCCCGATGCAAAAGTTGTTGCAGTATCGCCATGTACTAGAACTACATCTGGCTGAAATTCTTGAAGCACAGGTTTCAATTTTTGTAGAATACGAGCTGTAACATCATTGAGTGTTTGGCCCGCTTTCATTAAATCTAAATCATAATCAGGCGTAATTTCAAATAGCTCTAAGACTTGATCGAGCATTTCACGGTGTTGTGCTGTCACACAAACCTTAGCTTCGAAGCGTTGATCTTCATTTAGTGCATGGACAAGGGGTGCCATTTTAATCGCCTCTGGGCGAGTACCAAATACTGAAAGGACTTTTTTCCGTGACATAACTCAACCCACAATTTTCATAAACATAATGCTATAAATCCACATTAATTTAACCAGCTAAACATAGCATTTTCTTTTTCTTATTTGATATCTAGATTATTTAATTTATCACGATACAATTAACAACCTATAAGCATTTAAAATCAAAATTACTAAATAAAAAACGCCATAATAGTTCCAGTATGGAATCTTTAAAAACTCAAGAACTAGTAGAATCACTTCACCCTAAATATATTTTCTCAAGTTTATCCAACATATTTTCAATTGAAAAGTTTTCACGAACAAACCGACTACCTGCTTGCCCATGATTTATCCGCTTATTTTTGTCTATCGCATATACTTGTATAGCATTTGCGATACCTTCGACATCTCTCGATTTAATAAGTTCACCTGTAACTCCGGGTTGCAACGACTCAGAAACACCTCCGACATCGGTTACGACAATAGGTAACCCCGTTGCTTGAGCTTCAATAATGGCAACACCTTGTGTTTCCTCAGCACCATCTTTCCCGATTCTACAGGCAAGTACAAATAGATCAGATTTAGCAAACTCACTTCGAACAACTTCATTGGTTTGAGCCCCCAAGAGGCTGACCCTTGACGTTAGATTAGCCTCTTCGATTTTTTCTAAAAGTCCACTTTTTAAAGGGCCATCCCCTATAATTCTCAGGTTCACCGGTACCTCCCATAAGTCGAGCAACGCAATCGCTTGAATCAAATCTTGATGACCTTTTTCATCACTTAGGCGACCAACAGATATTATCTGCAAGATGTCTGAATTTTGTGATCGCCGATCGATAAAAGGGAAAGATGCTAGATCAACCCCCATAGGGATGTGTGATATGTTATCTATCGAGCACCCCAATATTTGTAACCGCTTCACCATAAAATCGGAACCAACCGTATGCACTCCTTCTTTTCTAAAGAACGTATGATACATATTGAAACCTAACCGTTTGGGCTTTATATTTGCATCAAAGCCATGCCAGGTTGTGATAACTTTTTTGGGGAGTTTGAAATAAGATAAAGGACCAGCGTAGGCCCCATAATGAATATGAAGGACTACTGGGTTTAAATGACATATCAACTTTGCGACTTGAGCCGACCACAACATTTCAGCTCGAGACCAAACATCTTTTCCTTTATAATATTTCAACAGAGTTGGGTTTTTAACGCATTGAAAAAACTGCTGACACAAACGAGCAAATCGTGTTCCTGAAAAAAAATCAATATAATGTCGCTTAACTCCTATAGCATCTATCTCGCAAAGCTCGTTATCATTGATACCTACACCTATTTCGCCAGCGATTACATGTACCTGCCAACCTCTAAGTGCCAACCCTAGAACATGTTCACGCACAAAAGTTTCAGACCGAGCAGGAAAGGAGCCTGCAATGATACAAATAGATTTTCTAGTCATGAAGTTTCTTACTCCGCTCCGAAATTAGTTGCTGGATATGTCGAAGTACACCAAAAAATACACGCCGATTATTTTTACTTATTACAATTGAGATTACCGCAAAAAAAACAATGACAGTGCTCTTTATCAATAATCCAATCAGAATCGAGTAATCCAGAATCATTAAATTTATTATGTATAAACATCCGCCAGCTAGAATGGCACAAGTCAAAGGGCTAAAGATAGCTTTCAACAAATCTGAATTGGTAATCGATGTATTTTTACTTGCATAAATATGCATCGGTAAAACAAGCAGCCACTCAATAATGACATAAGCCCATACGATGCCCATAACACCATGAGATATACCGATAAGAAATGAAATTGAAACAAAAATCGTTGTAAATAACCCTGCATGTAAATATTTTTTTGATTCTCCAGAACTAAGCAGAATTAATCCCCGCATACTAGAAACTGGTTGTATTAATCCAACAAACGCTAGAGCAGAAAAAATAGGAATAACCTCTGTCCATTGATCCCCTAACAAAATAATAATAACTTCTTCTGAAGCACTATGCATAAAAACCATAATAGGCATAGTAATCAAGGCTAATATACGTATCAAATCCATATAATAATCTCTATATTCAGCAGATTTTGAATCTAAACGACTCATAGCAGGAAAAGCAACAGAATTTAGTGGACCTACAATTGCTGTAATTGGAAATAGCAATAACTGATAGGCTTTACTATAGGTACCCAATGCAGATGCTCCCACAAAACGTCCAATTAAAATATTATCCAAATTACGAGAAAAGTAATTCACAAAATTAAAAGCAGTAACATTAGCTCCAAAATGAACCATCGACCGTATTCCGGCCCCTTTAGTTGGAAGTGTTGGAGTAAAAGGGGAGTACTTGAGTAACAACAAACTTGTCGCTAAAGCACCAGCTAAGTTCCCCAAAACTAAAGACCAATATGAGAGATTGCTTAGTGTACAAAACACAGCAATTATCAATGTGACAGTGGCTCCGACAATCTTAATCAAAGAGCTTAACCCAAACTGCATATTTCTGATTAATATAGCCCCTGACTGAGCACCTAAACTAGTGAAAACGAAACTTAAAGACATAACCATCGTGACCCATAGCAACTCTGGACGCTCATAAAACCAAACAACAACTGGAGCCATTAGGGAAACCACTAGCGTTAAAGTTAAGCCAACTGCAATATTAAGCCAAAATAAATTACTCTGTTGTTCGTTTGTCAACACTTTTTTCTGAATTGCTGCAGATGAAAGTCCTAAGTCTCGAAAAATGCCTGCAAAAACGGTTACCGACATAACCATCGCCAAAATTCCGTAATCATCGGGATTCAGTAATCGAGCAAGAATTACGGTTGAAATGATCTGAATAAAGATAGAGATACCCTGTGAAAAGAGAGTTATCCCTGCACCCTTCACTGATGATTTTTTTATATTATGATTACTCTTATTATTTGTTGACATGCATAGCCTACTTTTTAGCTCTTAGAACCATTTATTACTGAACTACTCTATTTTCAACCAGATTAATTCCCTATAATGATATATGACTAAACTATTAAGTTAATCCTACTCTCTTTCATTTTTGAACTTCTATTTTGCTCACTTTCCGTTAATTTAGCTCTAGTGGCTAAAACTAACCTTCTCAATATCAATTATAATTTAAATGCCTGCTTATACCGACACTGCTATATTGAGGTCCTCGAATTCATGCCTTAGAATATGTAATTTCGACGACTTTGCTTTCTCGATAGCGAAAACTTTCTACCATACGATGGATTTCAGCCCTTTCAATCGTGAGAAGTTACCAGCTAGGGCTTCGCAACTTAATACGCGTGCCACACGCACTTGGACACGGCCAAGACCCAGGGCAAGATTACGAAGCCCCTTGCCCTGCAAGGACTTGCGAAAGGTAAGCGTTATTGCGGTTCGCTTTTTTCTGCTTTCTTTTGATCCCTGCTTTGAAGCTGATTTCTTCCGTCAGCAGATTTAAAGCTATATGTCTTATAACTGCTAAATTCTCACCGGCTTGCTCTCGACGTATCCGACATTCATCTTCTTTATAACCAACGTCTAATCGCCAGTGCATCTGATGGTGAGTAGACCGCAGGAA